>JALZBR010000270.1 GCA_030863485.1 Actinomycetota bacterium | reverse complement strand
GACCGGAGAGGTCGCGTGGCGAATGGAGATGTTCGTCACGAATGATCCCGCCGACGCAGACGCGCCCTGGGAACCGACTCCTTACGACGACTCGGTCGTAAGGAACCCGCAGCAGGCGGAATGGTACAAGGGGGACTTCCACGTTCACGCCGAGCATTCGAATCCCTCGGACGCGACCATGCGCGAGACCTTTGACTACGCCTTTGACGACCGCCCGGAGGGCGCGGGACTCGACTTCATCACGCTGTCGGACTATGTCACCGACCGGCACTGGGATGAGATCGGACGCTTTCAGGCCGACTATCCCGACAGCGTCATCATGCGGAGCGCCGAGATCATCACGTACCAGGGCCACATCAACAACCACGACAGCCACACTTTCGTCGATTACCGCACCGGCGAGATCTACGAGCGACAGCCCGACGGATCCCTCACGAAGGTGCGCGACGCCCAGCCGGCGAGCCGCGTCTTCGACGATATCCACAACGCGGGCGGTTTCACCCAGGTGAACCATCCGACGACGTTCCCCTCGACGGTTCCGGGCTTCGACAATCTCTGTCGAGGCTGCTCGTGGGAGTACTCGGACGAGGAGACCGACTGGTCGAAGGTTGATTCGTTCGAGGTGGCCACCGGCCCCGGCGGACTACAGGAACCGGACGGCAACGAGCCGGGACCCAATCCCTTCAGCCCCCTCGCCATCGATTGGTGGGATCGCCTACAGGTACAGGGATTCGACATCACGGCGGTGGGCTCGAGCGATTCCCATCACGCCGACAGAGAGAACCTCACGCAGTCCCCCATCGGTGAGGCGACGACCGTGGTGCTCGCCGATGAGTTGTCCGAGGACGGGATCCATGCGGGCGTCCTTGCGGGCCACGCATACGTGAAGTTCTTCCATTCGGACGGGCCCGATCTCCGCATCTCGGCGACGCCGCTCATCGGGGGTGAGACCGTCATCATGGGCGACGAGCTCGCCGCCGAGAGAGCTCGATTCACGGCGCGTGTGATCGGTGGGGCCCCAAGCCCGCAGGTTCGCTCGCTCATAGTGATGCGGGACGGTCGTCCGATATCGGCCGTGCCCGTTCCCAACGACGACTTCACGTTCGAGTTCACGGCGTCGACGCCCGGCGACTACCGCCTGCAGCTGCACCGCGGCACGGCCGTCGAGGCACTGACGAACCCGATCAACCTCGTCGCACCCTTGCCGCCCGACCCTCCTCCAACCGATCCTCCGCCCCCAGAGCCCGAACCTGAAGACACGACGCTCTTCTTCACCGGCGACTCGGCGGTCGAAGGACAACACACCGACTCCGTCCCAATCGAGGCGCGCCTGATCGATTCCGAAGGCAACGGCATCGAGGGCGAGACCGTCGACTTCCACCTCGCGGGGCGCTGGCGTGACAAGCAATGGAGCGTCACTACCGACGACCGCGGTTTCGCTCGCCAAGAGGTGTTGCTCGACCGTTTGCCCGGCCACTACCTGCTCACCGCGCAGTATGGAGGCGACGAGGAGACCTACGGACCTTCGGCCGACTCCCTAAGCTTCAGGCTGCGGCGCGAAGAGACGATTCTGGACCTCGAGGTGAGAAGGGAGCCGGACGGAAGGCGTCATCTCGCGGCCCTTCTGTACGAGCACGATGTCCCCGATAGTGGCATCGGCAGGAGGGAGATCGACTTCTTCATCGACGGGAAGTTCGCAGGGATGCGTTACACCCGGCGCGGTGGTATCGCTCTTCGACGGATAAGTAAGGCGACGCTGCAGTCTGCCGATACTCTGGGCGCTAAGTTCGCCGGAGGCAACCGCTTTAAGCCATCCTCCGACAGCGTAGAACGAGGCTAGCGACCTAAGAGACTTGGGGCGTTCGGGCGACGGCTCCGTGGCGAACTCTGTCTCGATCAACTTCAACGAAGCCTCGGCCCTCAGATGAGCTCGACTCCCGTTCCATTCGAGATCTCCTCGTGGAAGTCCAGCAGATCGTCCAAGGACAGCGGAGGGCCGAAGTGGTCCTCGACCAGCTCGAACGGGACCCTTCCGCCGAGGTCCGGGGCTCCTAGCGCTCGGAGCATTACGACTTCGTGTGGAGGGAGGCCCTGGGTCACCGTCAGGGCGCAGGCAGGGCACTCGAACTGACAGAGCGCTTCAACCCGCGCTGGGTGGATCGCACAGCCGAGCTCGTCAACCGTGATGACGACCGTTCCACAGGCAGGACAGTCGGCCTTCAAGAAAGTCATCGGGGCCCCAACCGGCTCGCCGAGACCACCAGGGTGACGGCGATGAGCCGACGCCACAGGCGACCCAGGTAATACGTCGATGTCTTCACCTCGTCCATGCAAGGGGTTCGTGGCGCGGCGGCCCAATGGATGCCCCATGGAGCCGGCGGCCCGGGGTGGGCAAACTTGCCGAGTGTTGCCCCGTTCGGGCAGCCCCGCATGGTCTGGAAGACATAATCCAGACATGGACAACGACCCCATCTTGATAACCGGTTGCTCTACGGGCATCGGAAGAGCAGCCGCCATCCGGCTCGCCAAAAAAGGCCACAGGGTCTACGCGAGCGCACGACGGCTCGAAACCGTGACCGACATCCCAGGCTGCGAACCCCTACGGTTGGACGTGACCGACGAGACCTCCATGCAGACTGCGGTCGAACGCATCAACCAAGAGCACGGTTCCGTCGGCAGTCTCGTCAACAATGCCGGCTACGGGCTCCACGGAGCTTTCGAGACCACCGACATAGACGAGGCTCGGACCCAATTCGAAACGAATTTTTTCGGGCTGGCTCGCCTCACGCAGCTTGTCCTTCCGGCGATGAGGGCCGCTGGAAGGGGCCGGATCGTGAACATCTCCTCGATGGGCGGGAGGTTCACCTTTCCGGGCGGCGCCTTCTATCACGCAAGCAAGCACGCCGTGGAGGCGATGAGTGACGCACTGCGGTTCGAGGTCGCCGGGTTCGGGATCGAGGTCGTCGTCATCGAACCGGGGGTCATCAAGACCCCTTTCGTCGACACCGCTATCGCAACCGTCCAGCACTCCGAAGACGACGACGACCCCTATTCCTTGTTCAACCAGGACCTCATGCTGCGGTTCGATAGCGCGTATCGAGGAACGATCAGCCGGTTCGCGGCCTCTTCCCCGGAGGCGGTCGCGAAGGTGATCGAACGAGCGATCGCGGCGCGCAGGCCTCGCACGCGCTACGTCATAACCGCCGGCGCCCGCTACCTCCTGGTCTTGAGAAGGATCCTCCCGGACCGGGTGTTCGATCACCTGCTGAGGAGCCAGTACGTTCAACCGCGATGAGTCCCGGTCCTCTCTGCCGTCTTAGTTGAAGAGAGACCGTTCCGGGGAGAGCCAACCGGGATCCGATTTGAAAGGACAAGCACATGAGAAAGCTGATCGTGAGCACTTTTCTGACTCTCGATGGGGTCATGCAGGCCCCCGGCGGACCCGGAGAGGACGACAGCGATGGATTCACGCACGAGGGCTGGTCGGTCAACTACTGGGACGAGCAAATGGGTGAGGTCATGGGCGAGGCGATGGGCGGGCCATTCGATCTCGTCCTGGGGCGCAAGACCTACGACATCTTTGCTGCGCACTGGCCCAATGCGAGTGAGGAGAAGGGCGCCAAGCCACTCAACGACGCCACCAAGTACGTCGCCTCTCGCGGTGAACCCAACCTCTCGTGGGCCAACTCGGTCCTGATCGAAGGCGACGCGGCCCAGGGCGTCGCGGCGCTCAAGAAAGAGGATGGGCCGGAGTTGCAGGTGCACGGGAGCGGAGACCTGGTCCAGACCTTGCTGAAGAACGACCTCGTCGACGGATTCCGCCTCTGGTTCTTCCCCCTCGTCATCGGCTCGGGCAAACGTCTGTTCGCGTCCGGCACAGTCCCTGCGGGACTGCGGCTCCTAGACAGCAAGCTCTCGACCACTGGAGTCCTCATGAACCGGTACGAGCCGGCGGGCGAGATCGTCACGGGATCCTTCGCGCTGGATTGACCGCAGAAAACAAGCTTGCGCCGGGAAGAGGAAAGCTCGACAATGCATTCGTGCCTCCTCCTCGGAAGATTTCGGCGCAGATCATGATGCTCTGCTCGCTGGCTGCCGTTGCTATGGGAGCGACGGCTACCGCCGGTGAGAGTGCAACGTGTGGTACCCGCGAAGCGACAATCGTCGGGACCGCCGGAGACGACGAGCTGTTTGGAACACCAGAGCGGGACACGATCCAGGGGCTCGGCGGAAAGGACCTCATCCGCGGCCTCGGGGCTCGTGACTACCTTTGCGGGGGAAGGGGACACGACCGGATAATCGGTGGGCGTGGAGGAGATGTCGGCCGAGGAGAGCGGGGGTTCGACCGCCTCCGGGGACGTGAGGGCGACGACGACCTCGACGGCGGCACGGGCAACGACGACCTGGGCGGAGGTCCCGGCGACGACAGCCTGCAGGGCGGGTTCGCTCGCACCTACCAGGGCCACAACATGGGTGACGGGGATCCGGACGAACAAGACGGGGGCCGAGGCACCGATACGTGTTTCGGCAACGCCGGTGATAGCACCCACCGGTGCGAAATGATCATCGTCGAGTAATTGGCGAGTAACCGCCGGACTGAAACGTGTTCCGGGAAGCGAGGTCGCTAGCCGCCTGATCCACAGGCCTCAGGAAGACGCCGAAGCGGGTGAGGTCTCGAGCGCATTGACCTTGAACAAGCGCACGCGACCAACTCCCTTCAGCCGGTGCGTGCCGATCTTTGACGTCTCTACCGCGTCTGCGCCGACCGCATCGATCAACTCCTGAGAGACCACGGTAGTGCCCGGCCGGGCGAAAGCGACAAGCCGAGCGGCGACGTTCACGGGGCGACCGAAATAGTCGCCGGCCTGCGGGATGACGTTTCCGAAGTCGACCCCGGCGCGCGCACCCGGCAACCGATCGTCGTCGTTCACTCGCTCGACGATGCCGGCCGCCGCGGCAAGGACCGCCCGCGGGTCTCGCCCGGCGATCATCGCCGCGTCGCCGATCATCTTGACGACGCGGACGTTGGGATCGGCCGTCAGATCCGTCACGACGTCTTCGAAGCAGTCCACCAGCTCACCCAACTCCGTTCCATGCATCTTGTCGGCTAGGCGCGAGAAGTCCACGAGGTCCGCAAACGCAATGGCGGCCTGCTCGCCGACGTCCTCGTCGCGTCCCACGGTCAGGTTCGGAAGCGCCATTGCCAGGTGTCTGCGATGCACGTAGTCAAGAGCATCGCCCAGCGTGTCCAGCTGCTCGTTGACCAGAGGCTCGAGGCGATCTTCAACCTCGCTCAGTGAGCGCCCTTCGCCGACCAACGGCTTCACGAAATAGTCGTTGAAGAGCCTGGTCTCGGCATCGGCGATTGCCGCCAGCGACTGACCGTACACACGGGTCACAGCGATGAGCTCCTGTACAGGTATGCCCAAGTCGAGCAGGGCCTTCAAGCTGGACAGAACCTCGACGTCGCGCTCACTGAACTCTTGCGCCGTGGGGGCTACATCGGGGAAGCCGAGCGCCCGATTGAACCTCTGGGCAGTCTCGAAGTCGAGGCCTGATTTCGCCGCCGCCTCCTCTGCCGTAAGTGTCGGCTCGGGCTGATAGCGGTGAGGATCCAACCCACGGCCCCCGCGCCTTCGAGCTTGGGACTCGGCGCTCATGGACTCCTCTCTTCTTCCAGGATCGGTCGGATAAATCGTTTGGTCGGCTAGGTTCGGTTCATGCGAACGGTTGCAAGGATCTTTGCGGGGCCCGTCATGGCACTGGCCGGCATCAACCACTTCATCATGCCGCGATTCTACGAACGCATCATGCCGGACTACGTGCCGGCGCAACGAGAGATGGTCTATGCCTCGGGGGTCGCCGAGTTACTCGGAGCGATCGCCACCCTTCATCCGAGGACCAGAAGAGCCGGCGGCTGGCTGCTCGTCGCGACGCTGCTTGCCGTCTTCCCTGCGAACATCCACATGGCCATTCACCCGGAGCGCTATCCGGACATCCCCGGGGGGCAAGCGACTCTCCTGGCGCGCCTTCCACTGCAGGTCTTGTTTCTCTACTGGGTATGGCTCGCAGCCCTCAAAGACACCAGGTCGCGCGATCCCGGTCCCTCGGCTCCGTCCGAGGCCCGCGCCTAACAGCGTCGGGCCCGGCCGGTTCTAGACCCCCTGGTTACAGGCGGATGGTCCTCAGGTTCTCGACCTTGTCGCGTCCCACCCGGACCCGCAGGGTCTTGGACTCACCACCCGAGGTCACCTTCAGCCTGTAGGACTCGGCCTTCTTGACGTAGGGCCGTTTCGAAGGGGTCACGTGCCAGGCGAACGTGCCGTTGGGCCTCGTGCGGATCGACCAGCGCAGCTTCTCGGGCACCGCGGACTTGCCGGTCGGGTTCCCCGGCGACAGAGGCGTCTTGAAGCTCTTGGTCAGTGTCAGCTTGGCCGGCTTTCCAGCGACACGACCCTTGATGACCGAGTGGTAACGCCTGTTGGCTGCGGCCTCGAAGAGGATGTCGAATGCCTTCATGTGCTCCTTCCAGAAGGCCCCGACCTCTTTGTCGTAACCGGGGTGGAAGCCCAGTCGCCCGTGCTCGATCGTGTAGCCGATGGCTCCCATGGCTGCGTAGGCCCAGTCGTCGGTGGTCCCGGTGGTCGGGTACCCGACGCTCGGAGCATTGGTGTAGCCGAGCACATTGGCCACTTTCTGCCCGAGCAAGCGGAGCATGGTGTCCTCGGGGGCCCTGCCTCCGCCGGTGCGAAGGACGGAAGCCTGATAGGTGTGGTTCGTGACGACGGCCGTCACGTTGCGCCTGAGGATGAGGTCCCGCACGTTGGCGCTCTCCGGCTCCGAGAAGGGGCGCGACCCCCGGTAGGTCTGCGCGACCGGGATCTCCGAGGAACCGCCGTGCGAATCACCCCAGAGGTACGAGTAGTTGCGGTTGTTGTCCACGCCGTAGGCGTCCGGGCTCGCAAGGGTGTCCGGAGTCGTCTCTCCGGTGAGTGAGCGCCTGTTCTTGCGCCAGTACCCCTCGAACCCGGCGTAACCCGTGAGCGAGGTGCGGTCACGGAGTGTCTGGTTGGCAGACAGAACCGACTCCCGGCTGAAGTTGAAACCGTCAGGGTTGACGATGGGTACGCTGATAAGACGCGCTCGCTTCAGCAACGATGTGACCTGGCGGTCCTTGCCGAAGTTCTCGACGAGGTGATGGATGTAGAGCATCGTGTACTCCCCCGCCGGCCACTCACGTGCGTGGTGGACGCCGTCCATGTAAAAGATGGGGCGCCCGTCTCTGACTTTCCTCACGTTCGCGGCTACCTCGACCCCGTAGATGGTGCGTCCCTCGAGAGACTTGCGCGGCATCTTGAAGAGCTTCACGAGTTTCGGATGCTTCTTGGCGAGCGCCTTCATCTCGCGGTTGTAGTCGCCGAGGCGCCGGTAGTCCTTGCGGTCCGGCCCGGGCAATGGAAGAAAGGTCTTGGCGGCCGTCTCACCCATGTCGTCTCGGGCGAAGAGGTCGTCGGTGATGACCTCGTAGGAGACATCGAGCGCCTCGAGCCTGGCCAGGTCCCCGGGCCACAGGAGAAGCTCGATCTCGTCGGCCGAGTGGTTGTGCGTCTCGTCGAAGCTGGTCATCAGATGCGCGATCAGGTCGGGATCGTGCGTGTGGACCCGGACGAGCATCGGCCGGATGACCGAGTCCGCGTGGCTCGTAGGGATTAAAGCGAGGGCAAGGAGGGTGATCAGGACCGCGGCGAGAGCTGCTCTTGATTTAGTCATGATCGGGGTTTTCGCCGAAAGATTGTGATTTCCTGCGGCCGGCGGGCTCCTCTTGCTTCTAGCGCCCCGGCCGCCTTGGAGCCCGCAGGGGAGGCGAAGGGGCGGCTACCGGGAGGAGGGAGGAACGGCCAGGTGGGTCAGCTTGTCGGGATTCACCACGAGGCGCACCCCCGAGATCGCGTGATCGTCGAACTCGAGCGAGGCCACCGTTCCCGGCCGATCCCCATCGAACACGATGAATCCATGCTGCCCGTTCACCTCGGCGACCTGCACGGTGAGGTCGTTTTTCTCCTTGGCGAGGATCCCCAGGAGGAATCGAGCCACCTTTGCCCGGCCCTCGATCGGCCGCCGCGCCGCCCGCGCCTTGCCCCCTCCGTCGCTCCACAGGGTGGCGTCCTCGGTGAGGATCCCCTTGAGCGCCTCGAGGTCCCCCTGCGCGCAGGCGATGAAGAAGGCGCCGAATAACTCGTCGCGCTTGGCCTTCTCGGCTTGGAAGCGAGGCCGGCGCGCCTCGATGTGCTCCCTCGCCCGATGGGCGATCTGCCGGCAGTTGTCGGCGGACTTGCCGACCATCTTGCCGACCTCCGAGTATTCGTAGCCGAAGACGTCGCGCAGGAGGAACACGGCTCGTTCGACCGGCGACAGCGTCTCGAGCATGACCAGAAAGGCCATGGACAAAGAGTCGGAGCGCGCGGCCTCCTCGGCCACGTCGGGTGCCGCTTCGGTCAGCAGGGGCTCGGGAAGCCACGGCCCCACGTATGACTCGCGCCGCACACGGGCCGAACGGAGGTGATCGATACACAGCCGGGTCACGACCTTGGAGAGATAGGCCCTTTCGTGCTCGACGGCCTCGGCCTTCCGGTAGCGCAGGAACGCCTCCTGCACCATGTCCTCGGCGTCGGCGGTGCTTCCCAGCATCCGGTATGCGATAGCGAACAGGTGAGGCCGGATCTCCTCGAAGGAGCCGGCGCCGGCCTTCTGCTCCTGCGGAGCCCTGGCCACCCGAGAATCCTCCTCTGTTGATGTCATTTCCATTTTCTTAGACGAGATGGATCCTTTCGGCGTGACATCTATGTCACGAAATCGCGTCCGATCCCGTCTAGGAGGACGACAGGTTCCCTCGATCGCCGTCACCAGGATGCAGCCAAGGAGGTCGACTTTCATGAAGGTCCTCGTCGCAGGTTCCACCGGCGCTCTCGGCATCCCGACCGTACGAGCGCTGATCAAGGAAGGTCACGACGTAGTTGGTCTCACCCGTTCCCAGGACAAGGCTATCCGCCTCGAAGAGTTAGGGGCGTCGGTCGCCCACGGCGATGTCCTCGACGAAGAAGCCATGCTGCGGGTCATGGAGAGGGTGCGCCCCCAGGGCGTGTTACAGCTCTTGAACGCGCTTCCCAAGCGCGGTCCCCTACGGCCTCGAGAGCTCGAGGGGACGAACAGGCTCCGGGTGGTCGGGACGAAGAACCTTCTGTCTGCCGCGACGGCCGCCGGCGTCAAGCGCTTCGTCACCGAATCGATGATCTTCGGTTACGGCTACGGACACGTTCGAGACCGACTGGTCACGGAGGAAGATCCTTTCGGGGGGCCCGTCTCGTTCCCCCCGGCTCAACCGGCGATCGACGCCCTTAACTTCCTGGAGGACCAGGTGCTCGAGGCCTCGACCAGCGGCGCGATAGAAGGCGTGGTCCTCCGCTACGGACTCTTCTACGGTCCCGGCGTCGGATCGACCGAGTTCATGGTCACGCTGCTGAAGAGGGGCCTCTTCATTCTCCCGGGAGGGGGTCACGCGGTGGGCTCCTGGATCCACGTCGAGGATGGGGCCTCCGCAGCCGCCACCGCCCTCGAGGACGCTCCGGCCGGAAGCGTGTTCAACGTCGTCGACGACGAACCCGTCCCGTTACGAGACTTTGCCCAACGCCTCGCGGAGACCCTCGATCTTCGGCAGCCCAGATCGGTCCCCATGTGGGCGGCCCGCATTCTGGGAACGTACGCGCACGCGATGGCAAGGTCGAGACTTCCGGTGTCGAACGAGAGGATCAAGCGCGATCTCGGCTGGTCACCTCGCCATCCCACCTATCGCGAGGGCTCTGCTTCCCTGCGCTCGACCTCCCGGGTCCCGGGTGTTCCGTAGGCGAACCCGTGCCGGCACCCCTGATGGAGCAATGTGCGCATCAACCGGTGGGCTGTGGCCGCGTCAGCCCGTGGGGGCAGTGGCGGTGCGGCCCCCTCGCGGAGGTCGCCGGGTCGGCGGGCCGATGCGCCGGAGGCCCCAGGCCAGAGACAGGATCCAGCCGGCAACGAGGAGCGCGAGGACCCCGCTCGCCGCAAAGGTGAGAGAGCTATCGACGTCTTTGGCCTCGCGCAGCACGATCTGCTTGTCGGACATGAAGTCGCGAGAGAAACGAGCCTTGGCCGGGACCTCGGGGGCCGGGATACCCGGATCCTCGGGCAGGAATATCGGGACCGCCACGATCGAGTTGCCACCGTGGATACGCAGCAGGGTCTTCCACTCCCCGTGCACGGGCACCGGCTTCAGAGTCGTGTAAACGCCTTCTTCGACCTCGATCAGATCCTCGACGTAGCTGCCGCCTCCCTGCCACGACGTCATCTTGACCCACTCGAGACCCTCGATGGCGTCCTCTGGTTCGAACGAGATGTGCGGCTTGACCCAGCGGCCTCCGGCTCGATCGGCTTCTTCCAATCGGACGTTCGCGGTTCCCTGGAGGTCGGCGTTCACGGGGAAGGGGTAAGCCAACGCCGCGATGATCGCGAGGGCCGTGGCGGGGGCCGCGAAACGGGGCAGCGGACGTTCCGCCCTTCTTTCCGGTCGTATCGATCGTCCGATCAAGGCTCCCAGACTCGCTCCTGCGAGCGCTGCCACTAAGCCGAAAATGACGCCCTCGGGCAACAGCGACGCGGGCCATTCCATGGTCATCCAGAGATGGCTCCAGAGCCACTCCGCAGCGAGACCGAACGTGCCGACCGCCGCGCCGGCGATCATCGCGAAGCGCATCTCGCGCTCGGTTCCGACGCGAAGAGCGACCAGCTCGATGGCTATGGCCTCCACGATATAGAGAGGGAAGTGAAGGGTCGTGTGATCGAGGACGGGGCCGACGATCACGCTCAGCAAGACACGAATGAGCAGGTAGAACCCGACGGCCTTCAGTGCCCCGCCGCGACCGAGTCGCATCCGGGCCGCCACGAGAGCGGCGGAGGTCGAAAGCATCAGCAAGACGGGGTGGTAGAGCAGGCGGAACTGCGGCACCGAGAAATCGAACTCCGCTTGGAACGCCGAGAACCCAAGCAAGAGAGCGCCGAGAGCAGCGGGCATGCCGAAACGGTTTATCCGAGCGACACGCTCTCGATCGAGCGCGGCTCGGGTCCCCTCGGTGAGTAACACCAAGAGGGCGATCGTCGACAGCGCGGCCCCGCCGACCATCTGGATGTGGGTCGGGCTCCACAGGGTGACGTCCTGGCCGAACAACCGGTGCCAGACATCATCGAGCGGAAAGCCGAGGACCGCGATGCCTCCGCAGACGAGCAGGAGGACACCGCCGACGGGAGCGTGCCAACCGTCCGCGGTCTGCACGGTGGTCTCGGACTTCTCGGCACCGAACAGAATGGCGATGACGCCGGCCAGAGCTATCCCACCCAGACCGATGATGATCAGGTAGTGAGCGGGGTTGGCGAACGGACCCGGGTCGCGCCCGTTGTCGATGTGGGTCGCGACGTCCCAGTAGAAGCCGAAGACCGCGATCAACAGCGAGCCGGCCGTGACACTCACTGGTATCGCGGCCCATCGAGGAAGCCCGCTCACGCTCTCGCTGAAATCGCCGAGACGCGCCAGGACGCTCGTGCGTCCGCTCCGGTGAGCGATGCTGAATGCGAAGAGCAGGGCAATCACCACGAGCCCGACGATCGTCGCCGGGATCAGTTCCTCGGTGGGCGCGCCGCCTGCGGGATCCCCCTGCGCCAGATAAAATCCCACCTTGTCCACTCTGCCCTCTCCTCCTCCTCTTTCCCGGGGACCGACTTCGCCGTCAGGGTCGGCTGCCCCAACGCCGCGACCGTCCGAGCTCGCTCTTGTGGTTACCTCGAGTAACCGTTACCCTGAGTAATATGCCACGAAACCACCGGACGCGCCAGCGAAAGGGCGATCTCGAGAGAGACGCGCGCCGAGCCGAGCGTCGAAAGGAGTTGCTGGAGGCGGCCGACGCGGTGCTCCGCAAGGACGGGCCCGGCGCATCGATGACCGATATAGCCGCTGCCGCGGGAGTCACCAAGCCGATCCTCTACAAGCACTTCGGCGACAAGGGCGGTCTCTACCAGGCTCTTGCGGAGCGCTATCTGCGCCAGCTCCTGGACCTGCTGCGCACCTCCCTTACGGGCAGCGGGGATCCGAAAGCGCCCATCGCCCCGATCGGCGACCTCGAGGACGCGAGGCTCCGGCTCAAAGACACGATCGACACCTATCTGAGCTTTATCGAGCGCGAGAAGGAGGTCTACGCCTTCCTCATGCACCGAGCCGTAGGCGAGCGACCGGAGGCCCAGGCGACCGTGGCCGACTTCATCCGCCAGCTGGGCGACGAGATCGCCATCATCTTGGGCGAAGAGCTGAGAAGGAACGGCGTCGACTCGGGCGCAGCCGAGCCCTGGGCGCACGGGATGGTGGGGATGGTCTATCTCGCCGGCGATCGCTGGCTCGACCGGCCGACGATGCCGCGGGCCCGGCTCGTCGAATACCTGACGGCTCTTCTCTGGAACGGTTTCTCCAGCCTGCCCGCAGACGCTCATAGCCCGGCGGCCGAGGTCTCCTGACGAAAGACACGCTCCCGACACTCCGATCCCTGAAACCGAGGCGGCGCTCGCTTAGAGTCCTCGCATTGCCTAACGAGGAGGATGCATAGATGAAGTGGGTCTGCGCGCTGTTGCTTTCGGCTTGTCTGGTCTTCTCGGCCTGTGGAGGGGACGACGAGGAAACCTCCTCTGACTCTGCCGCGACGGAAGCTCCGACATCCGAGGCCCCGACTGAGGAAGCCACGGCCGAGGACACGACGGCGCCGGACGATTCGTCGGACGCGGCCCAGCGGCTGGAGGAAGAGGCCAAGCCCAGCTACATCTCGAGCTGCACGGCCGGTGGCGCCCCTGCGAGCGTCTGCGAATGTGCCTGGGACGGTCTGACCGAGGCCTATCCCCCCGAGAAGCTCATCGAGTTGCTCGAAGCCGCGGGGGCAGGCGAAACGCCTACGGAGCTCCTCGAGAAGCAACAGGAGATCGTTCAAGAATGCGCGTGACCCCGAGCGAAGGCGGGTGCTCCGTCAGGATCTGAACGTCGCCGGACCGAACTACGAGCCCGGACCCGCGACATAGGCCCGGGGGCCTAGTCGACTAGCTTGTTCTTGCTCATGACCGGGCGGAACGTCCAGCCCGACCTGGTGACGACCTCCGCGAGGGGATCTTTCATCTCGGAGACGTCGAAGCGGTAGTTATAGACCTGTCCGTAGTCGAGTGGGTTGACGCCCTTGAACGCGTACGCGGTCCCGAAGCTCTTGGATCCCATGGTCCGACCCCGAAAAGCCTCAGCAGACAGCCTGATCTCCGGAACGCCCGCCCTCCAGCTGACGTCCCAGGATTCCTCCAGCACCCGGGCCTCGTTCTCTCGGGGGTCGAGCGTGAGGTAGATCCTGTGCGTTTTCTCGAGCCCCGCCTGGGCAAAGATCTCGAGCCACTTCGCGTCGACGATCTTCCACTCGGCCACCACGTCACCCTCTTCGCCGCCCGCTCCCGCATTCACGGTGAACGGGACCTGGTCACTGTTGAGCGACAACAGCCGTTGATGCAACTCCGCAGGTGGGATGGGGGCGGTACCAGGCTGCGGTTCCTTTACGCCTTTGAGCTTGTCGAAGAATCCCAAGGTGGTGTCCTCTCTTCATGGTCGGCGGGTGGATGAGGATGAGACCCGTTGTATGAGGTTATGAGAAGCGCACGTCAATCGAGCACGGCGTAGTACTTGAACTCGAGGCCGGAAACGCTCACCGTCCGCTCCTCGCATTTGCACTCCTCGGCCTCCACCTGCGCGTACGCGTTCTGCGTGAGCAAGACATCGCCGAGGTCGCCGATGTCTTCACCCAGCTTGGAGGCAAGATTCACCTCGTTGCCGTAGATCGTCCGGTTCTCGACGTTGAGGATCGACCCGTATCCGATCCCGATCGACGCGTAGAGCTCTCGGTCCGCCGGGAGGATCACGTTCGCGGACTCGAGTCGTGTAGCGATCTCGCGGCTCGCGATGATCGCGTCCGCGACGGAGTCGAACAGGCAGGTCAGGTTGTCGTGTTCGGCCTGGACGAGGATCCCTTTGTGGTCTTCGATCACCGGTACTGCCAATCGCTGCATCTGGTTGATGCTGAGCAGGAAGGAGATGATGTTCCCCTGCTGCGTCGCGCGGGTGAAACCGGTCATGTCGAGGATCAAAATGGCGCGCTCCTGCTCGAAGACCTCCTCGATCCTGCGCGTTACATCGTCTATACGCTCGGGATGCTCACCGAGCTCGTCGAGCAGCTTCATGAGGTTGGCGCGCGAGTTCAGCTCGGCTATCGGAACGTCATTCATGGAGCAACTCTACGAGACCCTGGTTCTCAGAGAGCTCGATGCACCTCGAAGACGAGCTCGATCCCATTCGGGTCTTCAACCACCAACTCCTGGCCCCGTTCACCGTGGAGGGTTCGTCCTTGTCCCTCCAGTTGGGAGCGCGCCGCCTCGAGCTGATCGACGTCGTCGACCGCAAACACGACGCGCTCCAGACCGGGGACGTTCTTGGTGGCGGGCGAAGCACCGCGCGAGTTCCACGAATTCGCGCCGATGTGGTGGTGATAGCCATTCGACGAGAAGAAGGCCGCCTGGTCTCCCATCCTGGCAATCAGATCCAAGCCCAGGCCGGTCGCGTAAAAAGCTGTGGTCTCCTCCACGTCGCTCGCCTGTACGTGGACGTGACCCATCGCAGTGCCCTCCGCGGCCGGTTTCCCGACGGCGTCCTCCCCTCGACCGGCCTCGAGCACCCCGCGCATGTCCACTGGATCCGTAGTCATCGGGACGATCATGTGCTCGGTGGGAGCGGGCCACTCCTCTTCGGAACGATCCCGGTAGAGCTCGACGCCGTTGCCATCCGGGTCGTCTACGTAGAGGGCCTCGCTCACGGCGTGGTCACCGGCCCCGACAGGGATCCCCGTTGCCGCCAGACGCGCAAGCGCGTCTCCCAATGACGCCCGATCCGGAAACAGGATGGCGTTGTGGAAGAGACCGGCCGAGTGCTTGTCGAGGGGCGTGTCGACCCCGGTGGAATCGAGCGTCAAGAAAACGGGGCCCCCCGGGGCGCGCAGGCTAGCTCGTTGCTCCTCCCGATCGACCACCTCGAGACCGACCACGTCTCGGTAGAAGGACAGCGAACGGTCGACGTTGCCCACCCTCAGATCCACCCGCGCTATGTGATCGATCAGCCTGCTTCTGGTTCTAGCGAGCCGTTCCTGAACCATGGCCATTGCCTCATCCCTTTCACCGCTCCGCCACCCCGACCGAAGGGCCGGTCATGTCGCACAACGAAGAAAGGGGGCTAAGTCTTCCGAACTGGCCCCCTGAGCGGCATGACGACTACTCGGAGTTGCCGATGAACCCGTCGCTCTGCCAGTAGTGATCGCAGTTCGTGGGGGCCTCGGTGCCGTCCTCCGTAGGCGCTTTCGGGCCGCCACCGGCGGTCCTTCCCGCATTGCGTTGGTTGAGGATGAGCTCGTCGCAGGCCTCCGCGGCACGCTCCTGGCCGGGAGCCTCAGACGAGCGGCCCTCCCCGCGCGAATAGGCGGCCGCGGGGGCGGCCGAGACGAGCACCGAGAGGATTGCCGCCGCGAGAGTGATCCGGGTCCGTGTCATCGTGCTGCAACCTCCTGTCGGTGGAACTGGAAGGTATTCCCATTTATCGGCACGAGGAGCCCGGGGTTGAACGAGAAGCCGAGATTCTTTTCACCTTGGGGCGGAATGGGTTATGCAACACGGGTCACGAGTCCGAGCAGGAGGGTCCATGGGTCTGGGTGAGCACAACCTCGCAGCTCTCGGCGAGAAGTCGTTCGAGAGGCACGGCGACCACGAAACGATCTGGTTCGAGGGCCGCTGGTATTCCTCCGGAGAGCTCCGGGACAGGACCCACAGGCTGGCGTCCGGTTTCGCGGAGCTGGGAATCGAGCCGGGCGACCGCGTCGTGGTCATGATGGCGAACGGGCCCGAGGTGGCGATCTCCTACGGGGCTCTGTGGCGGGCCGGCGCGGCGATCACCCCCGCCATCTTCCTTCTCTCGCCCGATGAGATCAGGCACATCCTCGAGGACTCGGAGGCGCGGGCCGTGATCACGACACCCGAGTTCGTCGACACGATCAAGGGAGCCGCCTCGTCGGTCACCTCGGTGAAGTGGATCATCTCGACGGGGGCCGAACAGGATGGAGTGGTCTCGCTGGCAGAGCTCGAGCGATCACGACCAGGCGAGATAGTTCCGCGCAGCGACGACGACCTCGCGGCCTTGATGTACACGGGCGGCACGACCGGGCGGGCAAAGGGAGTCATGCTGTCCCACTCGAATTGGTGGCATGCGGGGAAAGCAGCTTTCGAGGCGTCCCACGTCCCGGGAGTCACGCGCTCGCTGGTCTGTCTGCCTCTTTCGCATTCCTTCGGCTTGCTGGTAAGCGTCGTGGGGCTCCACTCGACCGAACCTCAGCAGACGATCCTGCAGAGGTGGCCGGATCCCAACGAGATGCTCCCCCTCCTGCAGGAGCACAAGGTTCAGGTCGCCCCTCTAGTGCCCTCGATGATCCAGATGTTGCTGGCACTTCCCCTCGAGGACTATGACCTCTCGTCGCTTCGCCACATCGTCTCGGGTGCTTCTCCCCTGTCGCCGGAGGTGGCCCGAGAGCTCGAAAGGCGCGCGCCGGGGCTAGAGGTCCGCGAGGGCTACGGGCTCACCGAAACGTCGGCTTCTTTCACCGTCAACCCGCCCGGCGCGCGCAAGCTCGGCTCGGTCGGAAAACCCATGCCGGGATTCGAGGTCCGTCTCGTCGACGACGAGGGAAACGAAGTCGCCGATGGCGGAGCGGGCGAGGTGTGCGCCCGGTCGAAGTCGATCATGCAGGGCTACTGGAAGTCGCCCGAGACCACCAGCGAAGTCATCAAGGACGGCTGGCTGCATACCGGTGACATCGGGAGATTGGACGATGAGGGCTACCTCTACATCGTGGACCGCAAAAAGGACCTCATTCTGCGAGGAGGGTTCAACGTCTTCCCGCGCGACGTCGAAGACGTACTTCTCGAACACCCTGCCGTCGCCGTCGCCGGGGTCGTGGGCAAGCCCGATCCCGTGCGGGGCGAGGAAGTGATTGCGTTCGTCCAGTTGACCCCGGGGCAGGAAATCACGCCGGACGATCTCATTCAGTTCGCGCGCGAACGGCTGGGCAAATACAAATATCCCCGGGAGGTCCGCATTGTTCCGAACGTCCCTCTGACCCCGGTGGGCAAGATCGACCGAAAGGTGATCCGGGCCCAGGTGCTGGAAGAAGGACCGGTAACCCCCTCCTCCGGCTAACGGCCAAAGACCCTTAAGGCTTCAGGAGGATCTTGATTGCGTCGTCCTTCTTCTTTTGGAAGATCTCATAGCCTTGTGGTCCCTCCTCGAGCGGTAGCTGGTGGGTGTGGAAACCCTCTATCCCCAGAGGATCGGAGTCATCGAGCACGAGCGGCAGGAGATCGTCCATCCAGTGCTTGACGTTCGCCTGACCCATGCGGAGCTGGATCTGCTTGTCGAACATCGTCAGCATGGGCAAGGGATCTGCCTCACCGCCGTAGACGCCGCTGAGCGAGATCGTCCCACCCCGGCGAACCATCTCGATGGCGAGGTAGAAGGCAGAGAGGCGGTCCACCCCGGCTTTTTCCATCATCTTCTGGCCGATCGCGTCCGGCAGCAGGCTCACCATCTGATGTGTCAGCTTCGCTGCACCCGACCCGTGCGCCTCCATACCGACGGCGTCGATCACCGAATCCGGCCCCCGTCCGTCGGTGAGATCGCGAACGGCTTCGGCGATGTCCTCGTAACCGTTCAGGTCCAGGGCGGTGACGCCCAAACGGCTGGCGCGCTCCAGACGCTCGGGGACCAGGTCGATCCCGATGACCTTTTCGGCGCCCCTGTGAAGAGCGACGCGGGCGGCCATGTCGCCGATCGGACCCAGGCCGAGAACCGCGACCGTCCCTCCTTTCGGGATCGCCGCGTACTCGACGGCCTGCCACGCGGTCGGCAGCACGTCTGACAGATAGACAAAGCGTTCATCCGGTGGCCCCTCCGGCACCTTGATGGGCGAGTACTGGGCTTGCGCGACCCGCATGTACTCGGCCTGGCCACCAGGGACCTGCCCGTAGAGCTTGGTGTAGCCGTAGAGCGCTGCGCCCATCCCCTGCTCGCGAACCTGGGTGGTCTCGCATTGCGAGTTGAGCCCCTGAGTGCACATATAGCAGTGGCCGCAGGAGATGTTGAACGGAATCACGACACGGTCTCCGGGCGCGATGTTTGTCACCTCGGGGCCGACCTCCTCGACGATTCCCATCGGCTCGTGCCCCAGGATGTCACCGGCGTCGAGGAAGGGACTCATCACCTCGTATAGGTGGAGATCGGAACCGCAGATAGCGGTGGTCGTGACGCGGACGATCGCGTCGTTTGGTTTCTCGATCTTCGGGTCGGGATGTTCGTCTATCCGCACATCTCGCTTGCCATGCCAGGTCAGAGCCTTCACTCGCGCCTCCTAGTCGTCACCACTGATCCAAACCACATCTCGATGGGTGCAGGAGGAGCTCGGCGCTCCGACCCTTGGAGGGCCGTACCCTCGGCGTACGCATCAAAACCGCAGAAGCAAGTCAAAATCCGCACGCATGGCGAATGGCTGGTGAATGCGAGAACATCCGGAGATGACAACCGACAGGACTCACATCAAAGTCCCCCGCGGCCTGGCCACGACGGCCGCTTACAGCTGGCGTTTTCTGGTCATAGGAGGAGCCGCTCTCGTCCTCGTTTACGCGCTCGTCACCCTGCGGCTCGTCGTCATCCCGATCTTCGTGGCGCTGCTGCTCTCGACGCTGCTCGTTCCGGTAAAGAACGCACTGCGGCGACGAGGCCTTCCGTCCCTGCTGGCCACGTGGCTGACGATGCTTCTCGCGATCGGAGTCGTCGCGGGAGCCATCTACTTCGTCGTCCCCCAGGTCGCCGACGAGCTCGAGACGCTCGGACAGGAAGCGCGCAGGGGGGCCGAGGACGTGATCACCTGGTTGACCGAAGGGCCTCTCGATCTCACCAGGCAAGAGGTGGACCGCTATATAGACGAAGCCTCATCCCAATTGAGCGCGCAGCGAGGCTCGTTGATCAGCGGCGCCTTCAAGGGCGCTTACGTGGTGCTGGAGCTCATCGCCGGGATCCTGCTAACCATGGTCCTCGTCTTTTTCTTCGTGAAGGACGGAGACCGGATCGCGAACACCTTCCTGGGCCTGTTCGGAGAGGAGCGCCGCGAGGACGTCCGGGAGGTGGGATCACGCTCCTGGACGGCGCTCGGCGCCTACATACGGGGGACGGCGATCGTCGGGCTCGTGGACGCGCTCTTCATCGGCGGGGGCCTGCTCATCATGGGGGTGCCGCTCGTGGTCCCGCTGACGATCATCACGTTCTTTGCCGCCTTCTTCCCCCTGGTAGGGGCGGTCGTGGCCGGGATCCTCGCCACGCTCGTGGCCCTGGTTACCAAGGGCTTCGTGGCGGCCGCGGTCATAGCCGGAATCACGATTGTCGTGCAACAGGTCGAGGGCGACGTCCTCCAGCCGATCGTGCTGGGCCGAGCCGTCAATCTCCACCCGCTCGTCATCCTCCTCTCCCTCACGGGCGGAGCGATCATCGCAGGGGTGGCCGGCGCTTTCCTCGCCGTCCCCATGGCGGCGGTCACAACGGTCGTAGTGAGCTACATGCGCTCGAAGAAGAGGCCCCCACCTCAAGAAGTGGCCGCCTAGCTGAGACGCTCAGGCCGGTGTCAGGGCCTTTGCCGCGACGTCTTTATCGCCTCTCACGGTCAGCGCCGAAAGAGGGATCTTTCCCGCCGCTACCCCCAACACCGCTTCCGGAGAACCCTCCACCACTGGGTCAGGCTCGGCTACGGGGCCGGTAGACACCCGCCCGCGGTCCACGCTGACGATCGTCTCGCCGGCGCGGATCTCGACCTTGCCGCTTCGGCGTCTGGGCGACAGCGCCGCCAATGCAACCGCGAGCCATTCCGATCGGAACGTTTCTTCCGCCTCTCGCTCCTCCATCCACCTCGCGCCCCACCGCACGAGCTGATGCACCGCTCCCTCCAGGCCGCGCCCAAACTCCGTCAGCTCTTAAGAGCCATCCGGCTCGAGCCGTCTGACGATCCCGTCTCTCTGCAGGTCCCGCAGACCTTAGTTTCTAGTCGGAGGCAGCTACCGTTGAAGGGAGAATCCCGAATTGCAGATCGAGATCGAGCGCCCGTCGTGGGTTCCGGAACATCTCTACCCATTCGAAAGCCACTTTCTGGACGTGGACGGGTCTCGCGTTCACTACTTGGACGAAGGTAGCGGCCCCACTCTTCTGTTCCTGCATGGGAACCCGACGTGGTCGTTTCTCTACCGGGACCTCGTGCTCGCCCTGCGCGACTCGTACCGTTGCATCGCACTCGACTACCCGGGGTTCGGGCTGTCGTCTGCACATGATGGATACGCCTACACCGGCGAAGCCCACGCCGATGTCGTCGAGCAATTCGTCACAGAGCTCGACCTCCACGACGTGACGCTGATGGGGCAGGACTGGGGAGGGCCGATCGGGCTCACCGTCGCAACGCGTCAGCCCGACCGATTCGGCGGATTCATCCTCGGCAACACGTGGGCCTGGCCTCTCAACGGGATCCTGCATTTCGAGCTCGCCGGCCGGCTGATGGGCGGCCCCCTCGGAAGGCTTTTCATCCGCAACGGGAATGCGTTCGTCAACATAATGATCCCTCTGGGGACGGCCTCGAGTCTTCCCGAGGAGGTCATGGCCGCCTACCGGGGTCCGTTCGCGGAGGTGGACGAGCGACGGCCGACGTGGGAGTTCCCGAAGGAGCTCCTTCGGAGCAAGCCGTTCATGCAGACGCTCGAGGAGAACCTTCCGAAGGTGGCTCACCTACCGACGCTTCTTCTCTGGGGTGGAGGGGACTTCGCGTTACGCAAGCGTGTCGAGCTACCACGTTTCGAACGTCTCTTCCCCGACCACGAGACGGTCGTCCTGGAAGGAGCCAGACATTTCTTCCCGGAGGACGCGCCCGAGGAGGCGGCTGCCGCTGTCCGGGGATGGCTCGACCGTCGTCGTTTTGACTGAAGGTGGAGCGATGATGACGGA
Source organism: Actinomycetota bacterium (assembly GCA_030863485.1). Next base: position 7,529 of record JALZBR010000270.1, on the reverse strand, counting down.
CACCGGGTTGGTGGAGTTCCTCTTGGACCAGCTGCACGATGCAGAGGTAACCGCCCGTTCGATGTTCGGCGGTCAAGGCATCTTTCGGGATGGCCGAATGTTTGCACTCGTCTACGACGGGGGGGTCTACGTGAAGACGTCCGAGGAGGAAGCGAGGACGTCCCAGCGTCCACCGTTCCACCCCCGCGCGCACCAGACCTTTGGAAGTTATCGGGCAGTGAATGCAGACGAGCTCGAAGATCCCGATGTCCTCCGATCCTTGTTCGAGACGGCCCAGCGCGCGGCGTCACGCTCCCGGTAGGCCGCTTTGTCCGTCAATTGTCGCTAGTTACCTTGCGTAACCGCCGCCGCGCTCTCTAGGTGCATGAAACACTCATTGCACGGTTTGCGACGAGTCCTTACCCTGTCGCGCGATGGCCCTTGGTCGGGAGCCGTGCAACCAACTCGCGTTAGGGGACGGTCCTGACCAAGGGCCTCCTCTATTCTCTGGCTCCACGGCCTCTTTCGCTACACGATTGAATATTTAGTTTTGAATTTACGCTTCGCGTGGACGCGAACGGAACGGACGTTTCAAGGGAACCGAATTCCCTTCACAAACGGTACTGAGCCACCACAACGCGCGACGACGGGCTCAAAAAGGGGATGGGGAGAAATGACCTTGGCCAAGCTGTTGGTCCAGACCATCTTGATAACCCTCGGTCTGGCTCTGGTGGCCGCGACACCCTCGTCCGGAGGTCAGACGTGTTTTGGGGAGACGGCGACCATCCGCGGGACGCCAAACGACGACTCGGAGCTCAACGGGACTCGTAAGTCGGACGTCATCATGGGTTTGGGCGGCAACGACATCATCCGCGGACGTGGTGGGAACGACTTGATCTGCGGAGGCCAAGGGCATGACTCCGGTTCTGGCGGTCCCGAACGCGACCGTCTTCGTGAGACCGAATCCGCAAACGGCGGTGGCGGGGACGACATCCTGAAGTCGTCGGTAGGCCTCTCGAGCCTCATGGGGGGAGCAGGCGACGATCGTCTAGTCATTGGTCAGGTCGACCCCGGTCACGACCAGGGCGGAGCCGACATACGTGGCGGGCGAGGGAGCGACTACCTACGAGGTGGGGTTCAACCCGACTCCTTCTCGCCCGGGCCCGGCAGAGACACCGTCGTCGGCGGCGATGCCCCGAACAACACCGATCTCCTTTTTTACGGCAATGCGCATGGCCCTGTCGTCGTTGATATGACGGAAGGCATCACGACCGGAGAAGGGCGTGACCGATTCAGCGGGATCGAACGCGTCAGGGGATCGGTATACGCCGATCGCTTTTTGGGCACGCCTCACCGAGACCTCCTCGACGGAGATGGCGGAGACGACAAGATCCGAGGCTCTGATGGAGACGACGATTTGGACGGAGGACCCGGAAACGACACCGTCCGAGGCGGTCAAGGCTCCGATACCTGCCTCAACGCGGAACGGACATCAGGATGTGAGCACTCTCCCTAGGTCAACGATCAGCGGCCGTCAGGGCCGAGGCCTCTCCCCACGACGGAAATCTCCTATGGCAGACGTGGAAAGGGGGCCCGTGACGGGGGCACCCGTCAGCTCGGCGGATCCTCTCCGACAAGTCCGTCCACCGATTCCCGGATCAGATCGGCATGACCGGAGTGGCGCGAGTACTCCTCGATCAAGTCTATCAGTACGCGCCGCAAACTGGGTGACTCGCCGTCTTCCCAGGTGATGCCTTTGACACGTTGATCGAGGCCGCCACTGGCGAGCGCCTCCGCGACCGAGGAGCGCGAGCGAGCGACGGCTTCCTGCCAGAGCGACATGAGGTCCTCAGGAGTGTCGTCCGCGGCGGATTCCCATTCCCAGTCGGGATTGGAGTCCCAATCCACAGAGTTCCACGGGGGGCCTGGGTCTCCCCCGTGAAGTCGGTGAACGAAGTAGTCCGCCTCGACGAGGGCCAAGTGCTTGAGCAGCCCACCCAACGTGATCCTCGACGAACCGACCGTAGCTCGCATGCCGGCCGAGTCTAGCCCGCCGCACTTCCAGGCCAGGGTCGCGCGCTGTCGCTCGAGGGACCCGAGGAGAGTCGCGATCTCATCGCCTGCGATAGGAGGCTCACGAGGAACAGAGTCGGTCATGGGGTGATCGTATTAAGTCAACATGTCCCAGGTCAGCGACGACTGAACCAGGCCTTTAAAGAGCGGGCGACCAGATTCGAACTGGCGACCCTCACCTTGGCAAGGTGATGCTCTACCACTGAGCCACGCCCGCGGGTCTTGGGCCTCGATATTACAAGCCGACCGATATAGCCGCCAGCCTCGTCCGAGGTCTGTCCCTGAGCGTTCGAAAAACGATCGTTTGGGGTCAAAGAACGTTGGCGGGCCCAGAGCGGCGAGACATTCCTAGCTACCCTCCGGAGCGCTCCGGCCCCCTCACTAGTTGCGGTTAGCGGCCGGTGCTCCCGAAACCGCCTTCGCCCCGGGCGGAGGCCGGCAGCTCGCCCACCGGCGCCAGCTCGACCCGCTCCACCGCTTGGATCACGAGCTGAGCGATCTTGTCGCCCCTCGAGATGTCTATCGAAGAGGTCCGATCCAGGTTCACGACGATTACCTTGATCTCGCCCCGATAGCCCGAGTCGATGAGACCCGGGGCATTGGCGAGCGCCAGTCCCTCCTTCAGGGAGCGCCCGGACCGGGCATGGACGAAACCCGCATAGCCCTCCGGGATCGCCACGGCCACGCCGGTCGGCACCGCGGCCCGCTCCCCCGGTTCCAGGGAGATCGTCTCGGCCGCGTGCAGGTCGAGCCCCGCGTCCCCCTCGCCGGCGTAGCGCGGGAGAGGAAGATCGTGATCGAGGATCCGAATGGGCAGTTTCATCGGGTGGAGGTCATGCCATCGCGGACGGGTGACGGGGCCGCTCAGCTCTTTCACGTTGCTGTGTTTCCGCGCCTTTCATCTCGACTCGCTCCCCTCGTCGCGCGTCTTGGGCGGCACCTTCTTGAGAAGATGCCCCAACTCGCGTTCGAAGTCGTCGAGCTCCTGGAAGTCCTTGTAGACCGAGGCGAAGCGCAGGTAAGCGACCTCGTCCAGGTCCCTCAGCCGCTCGAGGACCTCGCGCCCTACATCAGCCGTCGACACGGGCCTGCCGCCCAGTGCTCTCATAGCGTCCTCGACGTCCTCCGCGAGCTCCTCGATCGAAGCCTGGCTCACAGGCCGGTTCTTGCACGCTCGCCTGAGGCCCTCGACGACCTTGGCGCGCTCGAACAGCTCCTCGTCCCCGTTGCGCTTGACCACGAAGAGGGAGACCTCTTCGGCGCGCTCAAAGGTCGTGTAACGGCGATTGCAATTGAGGCACTCGCGGCGCCGTCGGATTGCTCTGCCCTCGTCGGCCAGGCGCGAGTCGACAACCTTGTCCTCTTCGGTATCGCAGTAAGGGCAGCGCACCTCGTCATCGTAGGCCGAGAGGGCCCGGCTAGCTCGCCTCCGCCTCACGCAATCGCTTCAGCTCCTCACGCAGCTTCCGGAGATCGGACTGGTAGCCGTCGACGTTTCTCACCGGTTCCTTCTTCGGAGCGGCCCAGCTGAGAGACTTCGAGGCCGTCTCCGGGTCGGTCCCGCACAGCGGGCACGGGGCGGAGCGAAGCCTCAGCTCCGCCCCGCACTCGGTGCACTCTTTGACTGCCATAGACCCGTGGTTACGAGCACCCACTCGTGGAACCGCAAGCGGGGCAGGCGAAGCAAGATCCGGCGGGCTGCATCTGGACTCCGCAGGTCCCGCAGAAGGGCATCGAACCCGTATGCGCGCTGGCGACCGGACCGAGCACGAGGACCTGCTCCCCCGTCTCGGCCTTGGCCTCTCCCTTGCCATGGCCGTTCCCATTTCCGCTGCCGTTTCCATTGCCGTTCGAGTCGGCTTCCGCGTTGGGTTCGAGCTTCGACTCGACCTCGCTCTGGCGCTCCCGCGAGGTCTTGATCCCAAGAGCGTGGCGCTCTTCGGTGCTCAGATACTCGACCGCCAGAAGACGGAAGACATAGTCGAGGATGGACGTCGCGATCCTAAAGTCGGGATCGTCGGTCATGCCCGACGGCTCGAAGCGGGTGTTCGTGAACTGCTTGACGTATGCCGACAACGGGACTCCGTACTGCAGGCCCATCGAGATCGAGATGGCGAATGCGTCCATGATCCCGGCAAGCGTCGAGCCCTGCTTGGCGACCCGCAGGAAGATCTCGCCGGCACTTCCATCGGCGAACTCGCCCGAGGTGATGTAGCCCTCTGTGTCGGCAACCCGGAACTTGAACGTCTTCGAGTTGCGTCGCTTGGGGAGTCGGCGGCGGACGGGTTCGGGGAGGTCGGTCACGGCCGTCGCGGACACGGCCTCGGCTTTCTTGTCCTTCTTGTCGAGCGACAGCGGCTGGCCGACCTTGCAGTTATCACGGTAGAGAGCCAGTGCCTTGAGACCACGACGCCAACCCTCGATGTAGGCCTGCTCCACGTCCTCGACCGTGACCTCCTCGGGGAGGTTGACGGTCTTGGAGATCGCCCCACTGAGGAACGGCTGGACCGCAGACATCATCTTGATGTGGCCCATGTAGTGGATCGAGCGCTCGCCCATTGCCGTGTCGAAAACACTGAGATGCTCCTCGCGCAAGTGCGGGGCACCCACGACGTTCGAGTTCTCGTCGATGTAGCTGACGATGTCCATGACCTGCGCCTCGTCGTAGCCGAGCTTGCGCAGCGCCCGAGGAACGGTCTGGTTGACGATCGCCATCGTCCCGCCGCCTACGAGCTTCTTCATCTTCTTGAGTGCAAGGTCGGGCTCGATCCCTGTGGTGTCGCAATCCATGAGAAGGCCGATAGTCCCTGTGGGAGCTAGAACTGTGGCCTGTGCATTGCGGTAGCCATGATGCAGACCGAGAGCCAGCGCCTCGTCCCAGGAAGACCTGGCCGCGGAAAGCATGTCGGGCGGGACCGCGTCTTCGGGGATCTCGTAGGCAGCATCGCGGTGTTTGCTCATCACACGCAACATCGGTTCTTTGTTCTCGGCGAATGCGTCGAAGGCGCCCACCCGCTTGGCGATCTTGGCCGAAGTCGCGTAGCAGTGACCAGTCATCATCGACGTGATAGCCGCGGCCCACCCGCGGCCCTCGTCGGAGTCGTAAGCAAGGCCCTGCGACATGAGCAGTGCCCCCAGGTTGGCGTAACCCTGTCCGAGCTGACGGAACCTGTGGGAGTTCTCGCCGATCTTCTCGGTCGGGTACGAGGAGAAACCAACCGAGATCTCTTGAGCGAGGAACATGACCTCGACCGCGTGCTTGTAGGCCTCGACGTCGAAGCGATCGTCGTCGTCGACGAACTTGAGCAAGTTGATCGAACTGAGATTGCAAGCTGAGTTGTCGACATGGAGGTACTCGGAGCATGGATTAGATGCGGTGATCGGACCCGAGTTCGGACACGTGTGCCAGTCGTTGATGGTGGTGTCGTACTGCATGCCGGGGTCCGCGCACTCCCACGCCGCCTGAGAGATCTCGCGCAGGAGCTCCTTGGCCTTGACCGTCTCGATCGTCTCGCCGTTCGTGACGGCCTTCAAAGCCCAGTCGGCGTCGTCGACCACTGCTCGCATGAAGTCATCGCTGACCCTTACGGAGTTATTGGCGTTCTGGTACTGGATCGAGTGCGAGTCCTTGCCGTCCAGGTCCATGTCGAAGCCCGACTCGCGCAGCGCGCGAGCCTTGCGCTCCTCGAGGGCCTTGCACCAGATGAAGTCCTTGACGTCCGGATGATCGACGTTGAGAACCACCATCTTCGCCGCGCGCCGGGTGGCACCACCGGACTTGATCGTGCCGGCAGAGGCATCGGCACCCCGCATGAACGAGACCGGGCCGGAGGCCGTCCCGCCAGACTTCAGGCGCTCCTTCGAGGAACGGATGGTCGAGAGGTTGATACCCGATCCGGAGCCGTGCTTGAAGATCGTTCCCTCTTCGACGTACCAGTTGAGGATCGAGTTCATCTCGTCCTCGACAGACAGAATGAAGCAGTTGTGGACGCGAAGGTTGCCGGACAGGTACTCGCCGCTTTCGGTCTGGATGTCGTAGACGGGCATCGTCCCAATCGATTCGATTCGAGCGATCTCCAGCTGTTTCGTGTCCCATGCCGGAAGGCCCGGCTTGGCAAAGCCGTCCTCGAGCTTTCCAGCCTTCACCGGATCGATGAAACCGATGTCGTCCGCAAAGATGCGGCGGTCACCTGCGGTCTGGATACTTATCGTCCAACACCCCTGCCGGTTCTCGCGGCGATCGACCTTGAAGCCGAGCCTGGAGAAGATGCCAAACCTGAGCAGTAACTGCTGGATGCCCCTCATGAGCTTGGGGGAGATCATGGCCATGCCTAGAACAGTCGACGTTTCCCGAGGCGAGACATATCCCTCGGCCTGGAAGAGGCTTTTCAAGTAAGTCGCGGCCACCGGCAGAGGAGCCGTAAAAAGAAACGGGGGTACGTCCATGTCGAGACGGCGAGCCATCAAGCCCCACTTCTCGACAAAGGGGCGAAGGTCATTACCGTATAGGCGGGTTCGCCGACAATCGAGTCCGGGGGTCTGTGTGACGACGGTCCGTTCGTGACGGTGTACGTCGGGAAACACAACGTCCAACGCTTCGTGTATCCACGCCAGCTCCGCCTCGTTAACTGTCATGAACTCAAGAGTGAGTGACCTATTCGTTCCTTTGTACTGACCCACGAAACCATCGGACTGTAACCACCCAGCAAGCGCTGCCTCGTAAATCTCCTTTACTTCGATCTCTCCGTCGCCAAAGGAATCACGTCGATGCCACTCCACCGAGTCTCCGGACCGCAACTCGCCTGCCGGTACGAACCGACCTCTCGTCTCACTGAGGCGCTTCCAGACAAGGTGGTCCGCGGTCACGTCGAGGGCGTATCCCGCCTTGGTGGTGATCCGCAGGACTTCCTTCAGTCCATTGCTCTTGGTAGCAACGATCCGAGTGACACCCTCCGCATCGAAGACCTTCGTCCCGACAGCGTTGTCCTCAACAAGCTTTCCGATGGGAATCAAGCCGGCGGGGGTGCTCACGAGCGCGTCATATGGCTGGCAAGCCGAGCATTGCTCTTCGCCCTTCGGCCGCCAGCCGACGTTGAACCACACGGGCGAGTTGAAAGCCGCCTTCTGGGTCACGAGGAGGTGGGTGAGCTCGTCCTTGAAGACCTGTGCCTCGGCATCGTCCTCGAAGTAGCCCCGCTCGAGACCCTCCTCGTAGTAGCGGTTCACGACGCGGTCGATCATCTGCTTGACCGATCGCTCCCGATCCGGGGTCCCTTGCGTCCCACGGAAGTACTTCTGGGCCGCGATGTTCGTGGCGTTCTGGGACCAAGCCTTGGGCGCTTCGATCCCTTTCTGCTCGAAGGCCACCTCGCCGGTGCGGTAGTTCTGGATGATCGCGTCGCGCAGCTCCCATTCGATCTCGTCGTATGGGTGGACGCCCTCGGTCGTGAAGTGACGAGTGATCCTCAGCTCGTCAT
>JALZBR010000252.1 GCA_030863485.1 Actinomycetota bacterium | reverse complement strand
TGCCGAGACAGCGCTGCAGCAGCTCGGCGTCGACGCTGTCGCCAAAGCGCTCACCTTCTATCCAGAGGATGAGCTGGAGGATCTCGTCTCTCCAGAACAGCCACCTCAGCGATTGAGACTTCGGCTCGTACAGCCTGTCCATCTCTTGCATCCGGCTGAAGCCTAGAGTTTGGAGCCGCTACAAGGTCAAGAGCAGGGAGCGAGCCGCCAGCCCTTCTTTCTAGCGCCTCTGGTTTTATCTTCTGCCCAATTTTAGATAGGTTCCAGTTGATTTGCCCAAAGCCGGGGCAGACAGAGGGAGGTTTCCGGGGAAAGGAGGCACGATGGCGCTGATAAAGAAACGCCACGCAGCCGGCCGCGTGAAGTCGGGTGACTTGGGCGAGCGGGTGGGCGTCGAGCAGGTTGAGAGCCGCGGGGTCGACGTAGATGAGCTGATCGAGAAGCTGATCGACGCCGCCGGCGCCGAGTTCACGACTTATTACTACTACACGATCCTTCGCATGCACCTCGCCGGTCACGAGGACTACAAGGAGATCTGCGAGGACGCCAGGCTCGAAGACAGAGCCCACTTCGAGCTGATAACGCCACGCATCTACGAGCTCGGCGGCACGATCCCCTATGACATCCGCACGTTTGCCGACCGAGCCGGCTGCCCCGATGCCTACCTGCCGGGGATCGATCCGAAGCAGGAGGTCAGCGGGCGCCGCCAGGGCCCGGCCAACGTCAAAGCCGAGGACATTCTGACCGTGCTGTTGGAAGCCGAGCGCTGCGCGATCCGCACGTGGAGCGAGATCTGCGATCTGACCTTCGGCAAGGACTTTCGGACCTACGACCTCGCCTCGCGCATTCTGCAAGAAGAGATCGAACACGAGGCCTGGTTCATAGAGCTTCTCGCCATGGAGCGAGACGGGGAGGTCCGCCCGAGCGGTCACTTCCGGAGGGGCGAGCCGGGCGACGCTCCGTACAGCAAGAACCGCCCCGTTTACAACCCATAGCCGACGGCAGGGGTGAGGGCCACCAGCCGGGGGACGTGACGGGCGAGAGCTTTCTCGTCGTCTTCGAGCTCGATGAGGGCGAGGCCGGCGTCGAAGTGAACGCGGGCGAATACATCCTGCAGGCGGCGCGCGACGCCGGCCTCGAGCTGCCGAGCATGTGCGAGCAGGGGTGGTGCACGACCTGCGCCGTCGAGATCGTGGAAGGCGAGATCGATCAGTCGGACTCGCGCCGGTACTACGAAGACGACCGCCGGGCGGGTTTTGGCCTCATCTGCACGGGCAAGCCGCGCTCCGCCCTGCGTCTGCGTCCCGGCGCGAGCCGGAACATGCGCCGCTTCCGACGCTCACGGGGTCTGCCCGTTCCACGCGCCACGGGCCTGTAGGGGGGCGCCTGCCGGCGCCCGCGCTGCCCCTTGCGTCGGCGACGGGCAGATGAACTAAGCTCTCGGAAACCAAGAGGTGCGGGAGCTCGAAGAACCGGGCTGAGAGGGCGGCTGAGACTGCCGCCGACCGCCACAACCTGATCCGGGTAATGCCGGCGAAGGGAGGAAGCGATGGAAGACGCACTGTCGCGACGGCTGTGGGCCTCGGCCGAGGGGACCTACAAACAGATCCTCGATCACCCATTCATTCGCGGGCTCACCGATGCATCGCTGGGCCAGGACGCGTTCTCGTTCTACGTCGTCCAGGACGCCCTGTATCTGCCGGAATTCGCCCGTGCCCTTTCGATCTGTGCCGCCAAAGCGCCGGCCGACGCAGACATCCAGATGTTCTGCGAGCACGCCGCGGGCGCGATTGCAGTCGAGCGTCAGCTCCACGAAGGCTTCTTCGAGGACTTGGGTCTCTCGGAGCAGCAAGTGCGGGCCACCCCGATGAGCCCGACGAACCTCGCATACACCTCCTATCTGCTCGCCAGCTGCTACGGCGGCTCGTTTCAAGAAGCGCTGGGCGCGGTTTTGCCCTGTTACTGGATCTACTGGGAAGTCGGCAAGGCCCTCATCGCGCGCGGGTCTCCCGATCCCCTCTACCGGAGGTGGATCGAGACCTACGGGGGCGAGGAGTTTGCCGAGATCGTGCGGGCGGTGCTGACGCTGACCGACAGGGTCGGGCAGGACCTGAGCCGCGAGCAGGAGGCTAGGGTCGAACAGCGCTTCATCACGAGCTCCCGGTACGAGTGGATGTTCTGGGACATGGGCTATCGCCGGGAGCGGTGGCCGCTTTGATCGAAGCCGGGAGATGAGGCTTATTGGCGCGCCGCCCAGTTTGAGCAGCCAAAAGGCGGCTGCCGTCCAGGCGCTGACGTCGATCCGACACTGCTCGTGTCGGCCGGCCGACAGCCTGCCGGGCCTAGCCAACCGAGTATGACGCGGAGTGCCATCCTTGCCCGCAGCCATCGATAGGGATAGAGCCCATCGGTGGGAGAGGAGGGTGTGCGATGACGGCGATCAAAGTGGGCACTTTCAACGTCGAGAACCTGTTCATCCGGTATCGATTCAAAGACAACATCGATCCCAGTGGGGCCGTTCGAGACGGCTGGGACATCAATCAGACGCGCTTTGAGATTCTTAATGACACCGACAAGCGAATAACCGCGAAGACCATCCTCGAAGCGGACGCGGACGTGCTTGCACTACAGGAAGTAGAAAACCTGGAAGTGCTGAAACGCTTTCGCAGCGAATACCTGAAGGGGACATCCAACTACCCGTTTGCCCTTGTGGTGGACGGAAATGACCCGCGGCTGATCGATGTTGCGCTGTTGAGCCGGCTGCCCATCCTGCATGTGCGCTCCTACCAGTACCTGCGCGTCAACAACTCCCGCAGCTTCATCTTCTCTCGCGACTGCCTCGAAGTCGGCCTTGAAGTGACGGGCGGTACAGTGCTGACCCTTTTCATCAACCACCTCAAGTCGATGGTGGGAGGACGAGCAGCGACGCGTGAACGCCGGCAGCTCCAGGCCCGCACCGTCAAGGAGATAGTCAGCGATGTGGTGGGAGCCCGGCCTGCGGACCAGCCCTTCGTCGTGCTTGGTGACCTCAACGACTATCCGGAGCCCGATCCGGATGGCACGACCACTGCGATAGAAGAGCTCGTGAAGTGGGATCAGGTCGAGAATGTTCTGGAGCGGCTGCCCGAGAAGGAGCGGTGGACTCACTACTTCGCGCGCCGCAACACCTACCGTCAGCTCGATTACCTGCTTCCGTCGAGATCGCTCGCCGCCAACGCCGGACAGCCCGAGGTGATCCGCAAGGGGTTACCCCTGCGTGCCGACGAGTTCGAGGGCGAACGCTTCGAGGGGATTGGGGAAGACCGCCCGAAGGCCTCGGATCACTGTCCTGTGGTGCTGGAACTGGAGCTGTGAGTCCAATCAAGGCCGACGGACAACGGCGATCCGGCCGCGCCTAACAACTGAGACATCAGCCACTGGTTCGACTACTTGTGGCGGAACGATCTCTTGCTGAACCACGTCGCCTGGCTCGTCGGGTTGTCTAGATCCGCCGTTACACCGCTCAGGCGCCCCGCGGGGTCAAACGTCCCCGAATAACGCCCTCCTCTACCGTTGTTGTTCCAATCGACCGTGAACACGAACGAGTGATCGTCGACCCGGCCTTCACCGTTGGCTTCACGCCCTCCCCTTACTGTTCCCGATCCATGCAGCCGCCCGTCTGGCGCCTGCACGATGTCGAACGTTACTTCGAACCCGTTACTCTGAATCAAAGACCACTGTCCGCTGACATCACGCGCCACGGTAACCCTCCTTGCCGTCCAACCCGGCTGGACAAACGCTCGGTTCGGAAGCTTCTGGTTCATAGCTCAATCAGGGAAGTAGCGGGTTGTCAAGGGCTCTCTTTACTGAGGTCGTTGGATTGCGTCACTAGATGACGAACTTCTGGCCCGCGGCATTCATTCGCACAAGTTTCGAGGAGCGATTCGGAAAGGGCGAGCGTTCCAGGAAGAGGCCGCTACTTCTGGCGCCGCATGCCGGCCAACGTGACCTCGACGAGACGACGTACCGCAGCCTTGGAGGGCAGCGTGCTTGCCGCCGTGAGGGCGTGGAGACAGTAGGTCGCAAGCTCTTCAGGCGCGACGTCGTCCCGGACGTCGCCCGCGTCTGCCGCGTCGCTCAGTAGGTCTCGGAACAGGTCTCGGAGTTGCTGCTCCGCCCGTACGACCTGTTCGTCTCGATGCAGCAACGCGGCGAGCTCGCTATCGCGATGTCCGCGGAACTCGTGCGAGATGAGCGCAAACGCCTCCAGCACGGCTGCGAGTCGCTCGCCGGCGTCGCCTGCCCGGTCTCGTACCTGGGCGAGATAGCGGAGGTGGCCGTTGATCTGACGTTCGTGCCAGGCGAGCAGGATGGAGTGGACGTCCGGGAAGTACTTGTACAGCGTGGCGCGCCCAATGCCGGTCTCCTCGGCGATCTGCGACATCGTCACCGAGAGCAGGCCGCGTTGTTCCACCAACGCAACGGTCGAGTCCAGGATCGCGTCACGGACTTCGCGGCGGTGAGCCTCGATCGTTTCGTTCCACAGCCTCGGCACGGGGCCAGCATAATACGCAGCGCCGCCGCGCGAACACGTCGTTTTCGCCTGGACATCATGTATCGTAAAGTGTCCGAAGCCTGCGAAGGCCGCAATGCAAGCCGACGAGGAGGACGATGATGGCCGAGCCCGCCGCGACCGACGCTAAGCCACCCGGGATGCCGCGCTGGGTCAAGGTGTTGGCCGTTGTCGCTGCCGTCGTCGTCATCCTGGTTGTCGTCGTGGCTCTGGTTGGCGGTGGTGAGCACGGCCCGAGTCGACACCTGCCGGGCGACGAGCCCGGAAGTCACACGCGGCCCGTGCAGCACGACCCCTAGAACGGAGCGCGACGGCAGTGATTATGAAGGCGGGCGTTCGCAAGCTCGCCCTTACCGCGCATTTGACATTCTCGGTCGGCTGGATCGGTGCCGTCGTCTCCTACCTGGCCCTCGGCGTCGCCGCCGTCACCACCACGGACCCTCACACGGTCCGGTCCGCCTGGATCGCGATGGAGCTAACGGGCTGGTACGTCATCGTCCCGCTGGCGCTCGCCTCCCTCCTCTCCGGGCTTGTCATGGCGCTCGGCAGCAAGTGGGGGCTGTTCCGCGTCTACTGGGTCTTGTTCTCATTCGTGTTGACCCTCTTTGGCACCGTCGTCTTGCTGTTGCACATGCCGACCGTCACTTCGACGGTGGACTTTGCGATCGAGGCGGAAGCGGCGGCCTTGGAAGGCCTCGGGGGAGATCTTCTCCATCCTGGCATCGGCCTTTTGCTGTTGCTCGTGATACAGAC
>JALZBR010000240.1 GCA_030863485.1 Actinomycetota bacterium | reverse complement strand
GGCTTCCGCGGGGACACGGTCGCGTACTACGACTCGGAGAACTCCTTCCTAAACCGAGTGATGGAGCGCCGCAGAGGAATCCCGATCACGCTAGCCGTCCTGATGATCGAGGTTGGAAGATATGCGGGCATCACGCTCGAGGGAATCGGGATGCCCGGACACTTTCTCGTGAGGTCACCCGGAGCAGGCGTTTACATCGATCCCTTCGACCGGGGAGAGATCTTGGACGAGCGCGGCTGCGAGCATCGGTTTCGCGCCAGCTTTGGCGCAGGTGAGGAGGTGGCATTTGGACCTGAGATGCTCCCGGTAGTGTCGAAGCGGGACATCCTCCGCCGGATGCTCACGAACCTTCAACAGATCTACAGGGGCGAGAGCGGGGGGGAGGAGCTGGAGTGGATCACCCGTATGAAACTTGCCCTCCCCGGCACACCTGCTGGCGATGTCATCGTTCTCGCGGAGTCCCTGGCCCGCCAGGGGCGGACGACCGAGGCCGCTTCCGAGATCGAGTCGGCCGCCGCGCTGCATCCGGAGCTCGACGAACAATTGAGGGGTGTCGCTAATGCGATGAGGGCTTCCCTCAACTAAGCTCTAATTTGCCCGAAGCCATTAGCCATCGTCCAGGTTAGGATGACGGCTCCCACGTCCTCTCAAAGGAGCACCTGTACCCGATGGTAGACACCTCGACAACCTCGACGAACAACGCGGCCCTCGCTGCCTGGGTTAACGAAGTAGCCGCCCTGACGACGCCGGACCGTGTGCATTGGTGTGACGGCTCCGCAGAGGAGTACGACGACCTATGCCGGCTGCTCGTGGAAGCGGGCACCTTCACCCGCCTCGACGATGCGAAGCGTCCCAACAGCTACTGGGCGGCATCGGATCCCGGCGACGTCGCTCGCGTCGAGGACCGCACCTTCATCGCGTCGAAATCCCCGGATGACGCAGGGCCTACGAACAACTGGCGGGACCCGGCGGAGATCCGTGAAACCCTCACCAACCTGTACCGAGGGTCCATGCGCGGGCGGACGATGTATGTCGTGCCATTTTCGATGGGGCCGCTGGGGTCACCCATCGCGCACGTCGGCGTGGAGCTGACCGACTCGCCCTACGTCGCAGTCAGCATGCGCATCATGACGAGGATGGGCCGGAAAGTCCTCGACGTCCTCGGACCCGAGGGGGAGTTCGTCCCCTGTCTTCACTCGCTAGGTGCGCCGCTGGAGCCCGGACAGAAGGATTCGCCGTGGCCCTGCAACCCCGATCAGAAGTACATCGTGCATTTTCCCGAGACGCGCGAGATCTGGTCTTACGGCTCGGGGTATGGCGGGAATGCGCTCCTCGGAAAGAAGTGCTTCTCGCTTCGAATTGCCTCGGTCATGGCGCGAGACGATGGCTGGCTCGCCGAGCACATGCTGATCGTGAAGGTGACGTCGCCGGAGGGCGAGGTCCATTACATCACCGGGGCTTTTCCGTCGGCATGCGGCAAGACGAACCTCGCCATGCTGATTCCAACCATCCCAGGTTGGACCGTGGAGACCCTTGGCGACGACATCTGCTGGATGAAGTTCGGTTCGGATGGACGGCTTTGGGCCATCAACCCGGAATCGGGGTTCTTCGGCGTCGCTCCCGGCACATCAGACGAGACGAACCCGAACGCGATGAAGACATTGCGATCCAACTGCCTGTTCACGAACACTGGGCTGACGGACGATCGAGACGTCTGGTGGGAGGGGATGACCAAGGAGCCGCCCGACCACCTGATGGACTGGCGGCGCCAGGAGTGGACGCCGGACTCGGCCAAGACGGCGGCTCATCCAAACGCCCGGTTCACGGCGCCTGCGGCGCAGTGTCCCGTCATCGCTCCCGAATGGGAGGATCCGAAAGGGGTTCCCATCTCGGCGATCTTGTTCGGGGGGCGCCGGGCATCGGTCGTGCCCCTCGTCACCGAGGCGTTCAACTGGCAGCACGGCGTCTTCCTGGGCTCGATCATGGCGTCTGAGACGACGGCCGCGCAAGCGGGCGCCGTGGGCAAGGTCCGCCGTGACCCCTTCGCCATGCTTCCTTTCTGCGGATACAACATGTCCGACTATCTGGGCCACTGGCTAGACATGGGCCGAAAGACCGACCCCAGTGCCCTTCCTCGAGTCTTTTACGTCAACTGGTTCAGAAAAGGTGACGAGGGGCGGTTCCTCTGGCCGGGGTTCGGGGAGAACAGCCGGGTGCTCGCATGGGTATGTGAGAGGGTGTCGGGGAAGGCAGACGCCGTCGAGACGCCCATCGGGCTCGTCCCCTCGGCGGACAGCCTCAACACCGACGGCCTGGACGTCTCCCCCGAGGACCTACAGACGCTGCTCGCCGTTGACAACGACGAGTGGCGCGCGGAGATACCCCTGATCCAGGAGCATTATGGGGTGCTCGGCAATCGTCTTCCAAACGAGCTCCGTGGGGAGCTTGCCGAGTTGGAGAAGCGCCTGGGGTAAGGCCGTTTCTGCCAGTATTTTACTGAGGGCCCGCTCGGCGGTATTCTTCTCGCGTTTCCGCCGTCCTAACGGTTAGGGGGTTGCACCAACGGCGTATCACCCGCTTCCCCGATTGCGCCGTAGGGTTAGACGGGCCAAACGGGCCCTTAGGGCACAAGGTGTCCCTTACGCGGTCGCATTCGTCCCCGCCGTGTTGCTCGCCGGCCTTGTCGTCTTCGCTCTCGCTTCGATCCTGGCCCAAGCCTTTTCCCGCTAAGAGTTGGACGCCGAATAAAGAAAGGGGATGCACAGGTCCCACCAGCTTGGTACTTTTGCCCCAAGCCATTCGGCCCCGTTCGTCGAGCAGGTGGAGGCTGTGAGCCGGACATATCAGGGACTTCGAAGCTCTGAGGGCGTGCCTCAAGTGTTCGTTTTGGAAAACACGAGGCGTTCGACCCTGGAGCGGCAAATGGTTCTTCACGGCCCACTCGACTTCGACTGGGGCCATCCACGAGCGCCGCAGGACCTGGCGCTCGCGCTTCTAGCCGACGCCCTCGACGGTGGCGACGATCCGCTCGTCGACGAGTTCTTCAGACGGTTTTGGGGCGAGACCGTGAGATGGCTTCCGTGGGAGGGATGGCAGCTCCACCAGAAAGACATCGTGGACTGGGTGCACGGGAGGATATCGAGGATCCCGGTCTACCCTCTGCCGCTGGGTGCCCTCGGCGGGGGAGTTTCTTTCAGCCACAACTAGCGGGCCAACTCACCCGTCATTGGGCGGTAGGGTGGATATGCAGATGAGAACGCCCCTCGTGTGATGGATTCCGCCCAAATCCGCAGAACGTTCCTGGACTTCTTCGCAGAGCGCGGGCATACCGTCGTGCCCTCCTCGTCTCTCGTTCCGGACGATCCGACGCTGTTGCTCACGAATGCCGGGATGGTTCAGTTCAAGCCCTACTTTCTCGGGACTAGAACGCCTCCCTACCCAAGAGCGACTTCGGTGCAGAAATGCTTTCGCGAGGTCGACCTCGAGGAAGTGGGCAAGACTGCACGCCACCTGACTTTTTTCGAGATGCTGGGCAATTTCTCCTTTGGCGACTACTTCAAGCTCGACGCGTGCCGCTGGGGGTGGGAGCTGTTAACCGACGGGTTCGGGCTCGAGGCCAACAGGTTGTGGACGACCGTTTATGAGAGCGATGACGAATCAGCCCGGATCTGGGAGCAGGAGGTTGGCGTTCCACCGGAGCGCATTCTGCGCCGCACACGAGAGCAGGGGAACTTCTGGGACATGGGGGTGGCCGGACCTTGCGGACCCTGTTCGGAGCTTCTCTACGACCGCGGCGACGATTTTGGCGAGCCGTTCGTCGGAGGCGAGCTCGACGAGGAGCGGTACCTGGAGGTCTGGAACCTCGTGTTCATGCAGCACTTGCAGGACGACCGCGGGGTCATCGTTGGGGACCTTCCAAAGCGCAACGTGGATACGGGCATGGGTCTCGAACGGTTGGCTTCGATCCTGCAAGGCGTGGCGTCCACTTTCGAGATCGACTCGATGGTCCCGGTTCTTAAGGTCGCCGAGTCGATGACGGGGCATAAATACGGTGCCGCGGTTGCAAGCGACGTTGGGCTGAGAGTCTTGACGGAGCACTCGAGATCCATGGCCATGCTGATCGCGGACGGAGTCCTTCCGGGGAACATCGGACGCGGCTACGTGCTTCGGCGCCTGATTCGCCGAGCGGCCCGTCATGCCCGTCTTCTCGGCGCGGAGGAGCTGCTCCTTTCGGACCTCACCGAGGTCGTGGTGGACACGTACCAAGATGCGTATCCGGAGGTGGGCCGTAACAGGTCCCTCATCAAGAAGGTAATCGAAAAAGAGGAGGCCAGGTTCGAGCAAACCCTGAGGCAGGGCCTCGGGATTTTAGAGGAGGAGATCACGCGTTTGAAGGCGGCGGGGGAGAGCAGGATTCCGGGAGAGCTCGTCTTCAAGCTGCACGACACGTACGGGTTCCCGTTCGACCTTACGAAGGACATCGCAACCGAAGAAGAGCTCGAGATCGACCGAGCCGAGTTCGAGGAGCTGATGCGCCGCCAGCGGGAGCGGGCCCGGGCGGCCCGTACGACGGGGGCCGAGGAAGCCCCTCAGCTCGACGTCCTCCAACGCATCAAGGAGCACGAGGGGAGGACCGACTTTCGGGGATACGACCGGCTGACTCTGGAAACGTCGGTCGTGGGAATCGTCAAAGGCCTGGTGGGGGTCGAAGTCCTCGAGGCCCAGACTCCGGGCGAGCTCATACTTCGTGAGACGCCCTTCTACCCGCGCGGCGGCGGGCAGATAGGAGACAGGGGAGAGATCCGAACAGAGTCGGGGACCTTTCGCGTCGACGACACTTTTTGGGGAATCGCCGGCGTCGTCGTCCACTCGGGAACCGTTGTGGCCGGCGTGATCCGCACGGGCCAGGAGGCCACGGCGATAGTGGATCCAGGCCATCGCGAAGGCGTGCGCCAGAGCCACACGGCGACCCACATCCTGCACTGGAGCCTCCGCCACC
>JALZBR010000381.1 GCA_030863485.1 Actinomycetota bacterium | reverse complement strand
CGGGTCCCCAGGCGCAGCAGGGCGGCGGTTGGCAGGGAGGACAGCAGGGGGGCCAGGGCGGCTGGCAGGAGCCCGGTCAGCAGCAGGGTGCTCCGGGCTGGCAGCAGGGTCCCGGCGGGGGACCGAGCGACCCGACGTGGCAGAACCCACCGGGCGGAGGCGGCGGCGGATGGGGCGGCCCCCCCGGAGGCGGCGGCGGTCCCGGTGGACCGGGAGGCGGCCCCGGCTGGGGGCAGGAGCCTCCGGCTAAGGGACCCAACAAGGGTCTTCTGTTCGGCATCATCGGGGCCCTGGTCCTGATAGCCGCGATCGCCGGAGCCTTCTTGTTCCTCGGCGGAGACGACGAAGAGGACACGACCGACACCGTGGCAACTGAGACGACGTCGGCGGCGCCGAGCGTGAGCCCGTCGGTGAGCCCGAGCGTCAGCCCGCTCACCTCGCCGCCCGAGACGACGAGCCCTGCGACGGATCCCACCTTCCCGGCAGTGGGTGAGGAGGAGTTTCTGTTCAAGCGGATCCCCGTCGACATCCAGCCGACGTGCGAGCGCCAGACGCCCGACCTCATGCCGAGCGGGGCGACCATCGGCATCACCTGCACCACGGGAACGGGTGCCGACTTCGTCAACTACTACAAGTACCCGGCGCTCCCGGCGATGAACAGCCAATACAGGCTTTCGGTGTCGATCGCGAAGGCCACCGCCGACACGGGAACGTGTCCGACCGACATCCCCTCGGAGACGACGTATGAGCGTTCCGACAACACGATCGTCGGTCGCCTTGTCTGCTACAACTTCCAGGGCGCCGGCCGCATCGAGTGGACCAACAACAAGCTTCTCGTGTACTCGGAGGCGGTCCGCCTCGACGGCATGTCGCAGGAGCTCTACGACTTCTGGACCACGGCGGGCCCGACGAGCCAGCCGAGCAGCTAGTCAAAAGATCGCTCATCTGGGCGGGTCCTTCGGGGCCCGCCCTTTTGCGTTTCCGGATGGATGTCAGGCGGCTCCGGGGCGGGTCGTCCGCCTCCGCCGGCAGGAGGCCCACAAGACGAGCGGTATGCCGCCGAGGGCGGTAGCAACCGGGACGATTCCCCAGGACGAAGTGCCCGTTGATTCCGTCCCTGCCCGCGGTGCCTCGCCCTCACTAAGGCCCGGCGCAGCCACGAGCTCGTCGGCCTCAGGTGTGGTGCGGTCGTCGCCCAAAGGCTTGTTCGACGCGACGTCCACGACCGTCATGTTCTCGAGCAATTGCGCGGCCGTGGGATCGTCCCGGCTGAAGTAGGGGTCCAGAGCGCGCACGAAGTAAGGCGCGAGGTGACGGTGTCGCAGGGTGGCCTCGACTGATACCTGTTCGACCCCCGCGTCCCCGATGTCGAATAGGTAGACGAAGCGGTCGGAGTTACCCGGGGGGATCTCGTCTAGCACCTGCCTTCCCCCGTCTCCCGGGTCCGTGACCGCGCGCAGGCGATCCTTCACGACACCGCCCGCCTTGGACTGGAAGGGGACCTCCCTCAAGACGCCGTCGCCGTCTTTGTCGGCGTCGGTCAGGATCTTCTGGAAGTTGACGAGCCACGGATCACAGCCACTGGTCGGAAAGACCGACAACATCTCGACATCGAGGCCTTCGTCTGCGATCGGCTGCACGTCACAGGTCTGCAGATCGTCCTGGGGGGACTCGATCCGTCCCGAGGAACAGGGCGAGGGGATGCCATCTCGAGCCACGAGGCACACCCGCTTGCCCGACGTGGTGCGCGCCGAAACCTCGAGCCAGAACTCACGCACGAAAGCGAAGCCCGTCGGGAAGTTGTGCCCCGTCCGATTCTCGACCGAAACGGTCGCGGACAGAGTCGACGAATCCTCCCGCTGGGTCTCTACCTCGATCGAGACAGCGCGAGCCAGGAGCCGCTCCCGTTCTTCGAGGACGTCCTCGAGGGCGTTCTCAGGCATCCCCGGTTGCTCGTAGTAACGAGCGTCCAACTCGTAGTCCACGCCCACGAACACGTGCCGGTTCCGCTCTCGTTCGGGGCTCCCGATCAGCGGCGATCCCGCGCTGACCTCTCCCTGGGCGGGGGGCATGTGGCAGTCGACACAGCTCGCTCCCACGCCTGCTTCGGCGAAGATGTAGTTCTCCCACTCGTCGAATGTGGTTTGGAGAACGAGGTCGGAATCGGCGTCTATCTCGTTTTCGTCCAGCACGCCGTCACCATCAGAGTCTCGAGGCACCGACTCGGACCCGGCCGCGCCCAAGCCGTCCCCATCGATGTCGGCGGCGACGTTGTGGCATGCCCCACACATCTGCGAGGACGCGATCTCGTCCGTCATGAATCCCCGTCCCACGTCGTGGGCGGAGTTCGGCTGAGCGGCCGGGTCCTCGAGAGGGGGTCCGTACATCTTGCCGAGGTTGAGGCGCGTCCGACGACCGATCGGCAGGTCGTCAGAGAAACCCGATAGCTCCTCGGGGTGTTCTTCCATGGTGTGACAGACGACGCACGAGATCCCCTCGGTCCCTGCCGACGTGGGATCAACGCCCGGATCCTCACCCAGCGGAAAGGTCGTGTCGTTGCTGAACTTCGTCGCTATGGGGGCGTGGCAGTTGACGCAATCCTTTCGGAACTCCGGATTCTTCTCGAGCGCGAACAACGTCTGTGCCCGGGTGATGGTGCTCGTCTGCGCGTTGCGGTGAGCGGACAGCTTCCATTCGTCCACGATGTCCGCATGGCAACTGGCACAGTCGTCCGCGGAGGCGAACTCTGCGTCGGTGCTTCCCTCGAATGAGGTTCCGACGTTGAACACGTCATAGAGATGGAACCCAATCGCCACGAGGAGCGCGAGGGCCAAGGGCAGGTGCAGAGCCCGCCACGCCTGCAGGATCAATGACAAGCGTCGCTGCTGTTTCTCGCGCCTGGATTCCAGTTCGAGATCGTGCGCAAGGCCCAGGACGCGCGCCCAGGATCGCTGCTCCTCGTCGTCGAGCGCGTCCGCCGCTCCGGCAAGCTCGTCGGGCCCCCGGCGTTGCGCCAGGAGGTCGTCCACCGCGGTCTGGAACTCCCTCGACCGACCGACCTTGGCCTTCTCGATCTCCACACGCAGGTCTGCCGCCCGCTCGCGCGTGTCGCGGATGGATAGGTTCCCGGTCTGGCGCGGGACCTTCGGCGGGACGCGGGCGTAGACCAGCCGCCATCCCGCTCCGCTCAGAACGAGCAGGCCGAGGAGGGCGAGGCTGAGCTTCCCGCTCGTGAGATCCGTCGTAAGCGGGAACAACAGCCAATGGGCAACGGCGACGACGAGCGCGGCGAATCCGAGATATAGGTGTGATTTGAACCAGGCCATCATCGTGCCGCCGACCCGCTCCTGAAGCATCCGCTTGCGTGCGCTGTAGAAACCGGCGACCAGGACCAGGAGGAGGGCCGCCAACCCCAGAGCGCTGATGAGCCAGAAGGTCGGTGACGCGGCCCCCGCAGAGCTCTGCCGGATCAGACGGAAGCCGAAATAAGCAGCCGCCAGGCCCGTCGCGCCCAGGAGGAACGCAGCGATGCCCCATGGCCTCGACCTCTCGAAGGATCCCTCGCGCCTCCTGAGGGTCGGCCGCCGCCGATCGCTCACTAGTTGCCCATCGGCGGAGCGATCGGGTCGTTCTTCATCTGAAGCCCCACGATGACGTCGGAGCGACCGAAAACCTCGAGCGGGTTGATCCGGATGGCCGCCCCGACGGGGCACCCGGTGACACACGCGTAGTCGTCGTACCCGGCGCAGAGGTCACACTTCACCGCGATGCGATTGCCCCTGACGTCGGCTCGATGCATGTCCTCGCCCGTGTCGTAGCTCTGCGTCCCCGTCAAGAAGCTGATCAGCCTTTTGATGCCGCCGTCTCTGGTGACCTGGCGATCGTGCATGTTGATGTTGCCGTAAGGGCAACGCTCGGCGCAGGCTCCGCACCCAATGCAGTTCTCTTCGACGATCCTGATCTCTCCATCGGGCTCTCGCACGATCCCGTTGACCGAGCAGAGCAGACAGACCGGGTCCTCGCAGTGACGACAGGCCGTCGGGAACAACAGGTCGTCCAACTGGAGCCCGCCCCGATAGAGCCTCGAGTAACCGTGTCGACGCTCGCATGCCTCTACGCAGTTGTTGCAGTTCGTGCACACAGCGGTGTTGATCACCAGCACTTCGGTGCCCTGCACGACACCCTCGTCGAGCAGGCCCTCGATGCTCAGCAGGTGGTCGGTCGCATGAGCACTGGGGGCCTCTCGCGCCCGGGTGGAATCGGTGACAGTGACGAGATATTGCTCGGCCTTGGATGCTGCCTCGCCGAAGCTGGCTCTTAGCTCCGGATACATCCTCAGAACGTCGTAGACATCCTGGGCGGGGATGTCGATGACCTCGGCGCGCGTGTTGGCAGAGACTGTTGCGGACTCGGGCTGGCCAAACAACAGTGAGGTCGCGCCGCACACGTCGCCCTCGTGGAAGTACTGCAGGACGCGCTCGCCGTCCCGGGTTGCGCGAGCGACGCGCAAGAAACCGTCTTTCACCAGATAGACGCCGGAAGGGGGATCGCCCTCGCGATAGAGGAGCTCACCCGGCCTCAGAACGCGGAGAGAAGCATGCTCCAGGAGCCGGTCAACGCCTTCGGACGGAAGGATTGAGAGGACCGGGGAGGTCCGCGCTTGCGCCCACACCGACCCCTGCTCGTAGAGGGACTTCATCGTCTGAGTGAACTCGCGCGACTCCCGCATGAGTTGGATGACGGCGGCTTTGGTGAACTCGACGATCACGGCGTTGTCGATGGCCGCGATCGTGTAGGACTCGCTCGAGTTGCCCATGATCGACATGTGCCCGTGAAAAGTGCCCGGGTCGAGGACGAGGATGCGGGCGCGGGACCCGTCGGCCGATTCGGCGGTCTGCTCGAGCGAGCCGTTGATCATGACGATCAGACGCTCGTGGTACGCGCCCTCGCGGACGAGGACCTCGCCCGGCGCCATGCTCCGAAGAGTTGCGCTGAGCAGCATCCGCCGCATTGCGAGGGGCTCGACACCCGAGAAGAGCGGGAGCCTCAGCAGGTGCGCGGCAAGTTGGTCGACCGTCCACTGCGAGGTCACGATCTGCTCGCCGGCCTGCAGGGGCAGGGGACGGTCGGGGGCGATGCTCTCCACCTTCATCTTGTTCCAGAGCACTATGTCTGCGCGGGAGAGGTCTGCGGGGCACACGGGCACGCACTGCTGGCACTGAGTGCATTTCATGACGAACTCCATGACGTTCCACGCCGTTATCTCCTCGTCGGTCACTGCCTGGTTGAGCTCGGCGATCGTGACCGCGCGGGATTCGGGCAACGGACATGCAAGCAAGCAGTCGTTGCACCCGATGCACGCCATCGTGTCGTGGCGGACCGTCTGACGGAGCTCTTCGATGAAGTCCATTTAGATGTCGGCCTCCAGTACCGACACCAGCCCCAGTCTCAGTTTGGTTCCGATCGAGATCGGGTGAGGGGAATCTGGGTCGAGGGGGACCTCGTTCACCCAGGTCCCGTTGCTGCTTCCGAGGTCGGAGACCACGAGGATGCCCCCTTCGTCCTCGTAGATCATGGCGTGACGCTGCGAGACGTAAGGGTCGTCCAAGCCCGTGACGTCCTCGGCCCCCTGCCGGCCCAGCACCAGCGGCAATCCCTCGAGCGAGAGCGACTCGCCCGAGCGCGGCCCCCGCAGGACGTGCAGGCGAGCAGGCCTGATCGCCGTGCCCGGGGGGCCATGAAGGAGATCCGCCGCCGCAAGGACCGTCGTAGCGTCCTGTGGCGCCGCCCCTTCCTCTGCCATGGTGTCCCCCGGGTCCCGGGGCGAGCGCATCACGTCTTCGGGAAGCGGCGCAAGGCGGAACTCCACCCGCCCCACGGCTACGAGATCTCCGGGTCTAAGCGCGGCGGACTCCCCATCGGCAAGGCGGCGTCCGTTGACGAAGGTCCCGTTCGTGCTCTTCTCGTCGCGGATACTCCACGCCTCGCCTTTCCGCTCGAGGCGGGCGTGCCGACGGCTGACGGCTGGCTCCCGCAGGACGATCGTCGCCTGATCGCGTCCGATGGTGGTCTCGGGCTCGAGGGCGAAAGGGACTCCGAGAACCGGCGGCGAGGCGCCGATGAGCCCGAGCTCTCTCTCGTCGGCCCGTTCCTGTGAGCGGAAGGAGCGCGTCGAGTCCTCCACGGTCTCGAAGGCAAGGTCCGTGTTGCCGACCCGGATGACGTCGCCCGAGCGCAAGGCAGTCGGGATCGAGACGAGCTCTCCGTTGACGAAGGTCCCATTCCTGCTTCCGAGATCGCGCAGGTAGAGGCCGCCAGAGTGAAGAGTGACCTCCGCGTGGAGCCACGACACGGCCGGGTCGTCGAGGGTGATCTGCGTTTCCTGAGGACGACGTCCGATCTTCAGTGCCACCCCGGTGAGCTCGATCTCGTCGCCGGGCCAGCTGATGCGCCCGAGCGTCTTTCCTTCCACCACTGGGCGCTCGAGGGGCTCGCCCGGGAGCCCCACCGGCCCCGTTTCTGGTCGGGGCGGGAGCACCTGGTTGAAGAAGATGACGTCGGTCGTGCCTAGACGGATGACGTCCCCGTGGGCCAGCAAGCGGGACCCTTTCACCACCCGCTCGTTCACGAAGGTGCCATTGCGGCTGTCGTTATCGACGATCCGCACGCCCTCGTCGGACGTGCGGAGCTCGGCATGGAGTCCCGAGATCCGCGGATCCTCGAAGCGGACGTCGTTGTCCTCGTCCCGACCCAGGGTCAGACGCGGCCGGTCGATGTGGCGCAACGAGCCGTCGTGGAGCTTGAGGGTGGGTGCCGCCGAATGCATTCCGCGGGGAGGGGGAGGTTCGGCCGGGGCCGCAACCGGTGCGGCTGCCGCGCGCGTCGGCGAGCGCATCAAAGTGGAGAGGGTGCGTGGAGCGTCGATTTGATTGGGAGAGCTGCCCTCGGGCGACCGATCCGGCCCCCCTCCCGGGGGCCGGATTCCGATCGGACGTCCGATGATCCGCGAGAGATCGGCCCGCACGCCCTGTCGCTTCCCCCGGTCCGAAGGACTCGCG
This sequence comes from Actinomycetota bacterium, assembly GCA_030863485.1. The sequence continues at coordinate 5,722 of JALZBR010000381.1, read as the reverse complement.
GGACTCCGAAGTGACTCCATCCAGGCGTTGATGTCGAACATCGGATCCAGAAGGAGGTCCCGGACGGCGGAGACGTCGATGCGGGACGCGATCAGTTGTCGATACTTCCCGGCCCGCTCTCGAACGCGCTCCTTGCGCTGGCCGACGAGAAGTGCGCCCACGAGTCGCTCCTCGCGGAACACCAGCTTCTTGTAAGCGATCGTCCGGCCCGTTTCGGGGAAGTCCACGATGGCTTCATCACCCGGCTGCTCTTGCGTCTGCCCGATCCCTCCGAGATCGAGGTCGTAAAGGCGCGTTGCGTTGTAGGGGACCGGCATACGCCATACCTCGTGCGCGCCGGCCATGTTCATCCCGGCGATCCGCCCGTGGTGCTTGGCCGGCTCCCAGAGTCCGAGAGATCGATACCGTTCTTGCCAGGGATCATGGATCTCTGCGATGTCCCCACCGGCAAAGACGTTTTCGATGTTGGTACGCATGTTGTCGTCCACCGGGATCCCGTGACGGACCTTGATGCCGGACCCGGCGAGGAACTCGACGTTTGGTTCGATCCCGATCGCTACGATCATCAACTCGCCCGCCACGGACTCGCCCGAGACCTTCAACCTCGCCTCTTGGAAGCGACCCCTGCCGGAGACCTCCTCGACCTCTTCGTCGAGACGGACGTCCACTCCGAAGTTGCGACAGCGCGACACCACCAGGTCCGAGGCGACGCGATCGAGGATCGTGGGCATGAAGTGGTGACCTCGGATCACGTAAGTCACGTCCACGTCTCGGGCACGAAGGCCGGCAACCAGTTCGAGTCCGAGGATCCCGCCCCCCACGACGACAGCCTTCTTCAGCCGGCTCCCGTGGATTTGGTCCATGATGAAACGAGCGTCCTGCATCGTGCGCATCGTCATCACGCCTTCCATGTCCGCTCCGGCGAACTGCGGAGCTCGCGCACGGGCGCCCGCCGCCACCAGCAACCGGTCGTAATCGTGAGTCCCGCCGTCGCTCAGGTGGAGCCGGTTGCGCTCGGTTTCCACACGGGTGACTCGGGCGAGGATCCGCTTCACGCGTGACTTCGAATAGAAGTTCGGAGGGACGGCAAACAATTGCTCTGGGCGGAGCTCGCCCATCAAGTAGTTGGTGAGCGCCGCTCTGTAGTACGCGGGGGAGGATTCATCGGAGATCATGGAGATGTCTCCGGAGGGATCGGCGCGACGGACATAGAAGGCGGCCGTCGTGCCTGTGGCGCCGTCCCCGATGATTGCGTACTTGGTCATTGTCTTTCTTCTCCGTCCACAGCAGCGGGCTTGATCTTACGGGCGGCGAAGGTCCTCAGACGGCTCTTTTCGGTCTTTGCAAAACCTCGACATAGCGTCCAAGCCTTCGAGATATGCCTCTCCTAGGGTTGGAGCCATGAAGGACCACAACGAGATGGCGGATAGATCAACACGTCCTTCCACCTGGTGCGAGGACGACTTGGTGGTGCGGGCTCGCGGCCGCTTCGATTTCGTAGACATCACGGACCAAGTCCAAGATCGGGTGGAGGAGTCGGGCATGGTGGACGGTGCTTGCCTGGTGTTCTGCAGTCACACGACATGCGCCCTAGTCGTGAACGAGTGGGAGGACGGTGCCCAGGAGGACTTCCGAAGGCGTCTGCAAAACATGGCCTCTCCCGACGACTACTACCTGCACGACGATATGGATCTCAGGACCCAGAACCTCGTACCGGGCGAGCGCAAGAACGGACACGCCCACGTGATGCAGATGTTGCTCGGTGGGACCTCGATCATCTTCCCGGTGCGAGGCGGGTCGATCCTTCTCGGCAGGTGGCAGAGGATCACCCTGGTCGAGCTCGACCATCCCAAGGATCGCCTCGTAGCAGTCCAGATGCTCGCCCCAAGCTGGCCTTCGACGCGGCCCGAGGGCGCCGAGCGCCGGAAGGCTTCCTAGACTTTCGTCATGGCTCAGAGGAGCGTTGTGGTGGTCGAAGATGAAGTCACAATCGCATCGGCTATCGCGGACCGCTTGCGCAAGGAAGGGCTCCGAGTAGAGATCGCCACAGACGGTCCCTCCGGCGTCGAGCTGTGCCGGACCGTGAGGCCAGATCTCGTAGTGCTCGACGTGATGCTGCCGGGTCTCGACGGGCTCGAGGTATGCCGTCGCATCCAGCAGGAACGCCCGGTCCCCGTGCTCATGCTGACCGCCCGGGACTCCGAGACAGACGTTCTGGTTGGACTGGGTGTCGGGGCAGACGATTACATGACCAAACCCTTCAGCGTCCGCGAGCTCGTCGCCCGGGTTCATGCCTTGCTGCGTCGCGTCGAACGCGTGGCGGCTCGTCCCGAGCCGATGATCGAGCGCGGCGAGGTCGAGATCGACCCGGCCACACGTCGCGTTCGCCGCGCGGGCTCTGTCGTGCATCTAACGCCGATCGAGTTCGATCTGTTGCACCTGCTTGCTCGGAGCCCCGGTGTCGTCTTCTCGCGCGAGCAACTCCTGCAGGACGTGTGGGGATACGCGGACGGGTCTGGCGCGCGCACGGTGGACAGTCACGTTGCCGCGCTCAGACGCAAGTTGGGGTCCGACGTGCTGAGGACCGTCCACGGGGTCGGCTACGCACTCAGCGTCCCGGATCCGTGAGGCCTCTGGACCGTTTCTCTCAGATCAAGATCAAGCTCGGTGTGGTCATCGTGGCCGCAGTAGTCATGACCATTCTGATCAACGAAGGTGGTTACTTGCTCTCGTGGCCCTTGTGGCTGCGCGCTGCTGCTGCCGGAGCCCTGGCTCTGGCGATGGTGCAGTTCCTTGCGCGAGGCATGACCTCGCCCTTGCGCGAGATGGCCGCGGCCGCCCGCGGCATGGCAAAGGGCGAATACGACCGGCGCGTGACCACGTCGTCGCGCGACGAGGTCGGCGAGCTCGCGCGCGCCTTCAACAAGATGGCGTCGGACCTGGCCGAGATCGACCGGCTCAGACGCGATCTGGTCGCGAACGTGTCGCACGAGCTACGGACGCCGATCAGCGCACTTCAAGCCGTGCTCGAGAACCTGGTGGACGGGGTTGGCACGCCGGATCCCGAGGTGCTCCAGACGATGCTTGGTCAGGTAGAGCGTCTCGGACGACTGGTGGAGCAGCTTCTGGATCTCTCCCGCCTCGAGTCCGGCAGTTCCCCGTTGCAGCCGCGCGTGTTCGAGGTTGGTCCTTTGCTTACCGAAGCGGTGGAGGAGGCCCGCCTCCACGCCAGTCAGCGCATCTCGAAAGACGTTCGTGTGGCGATCGAAGTGGACCCGCGCGACCTCCACCTGCGGGCGGACCCCGAGCGGGTGCATCAGATCGTTGCCAACCTGGTCACCAACGCGGTGCGGCACTCGCCCGACGGCGGGACCGTGCGGGTACAGGCGCGAGGGCAAGCGGCAGACGTGATCATCGAGGTGGTCGACGAGGGTCCGGGGATCCCCTCGGCGGAGGCAACGCGGGTGTTCGAACGGTTCTATCGCTCGGACGCGGCGCGCTCGTCGAGCGATGGGGGCACCGGGCTGGGGCTGGCCATCGCCCGATGGATCGTCGATCTCCATGGTGGTGACATCCGCGTCGAGCAGGCCGAACCACACGGCTGCCGGATGGTCGTCCTCCTTCCCCAGGAGGCCGCATGACGCACGCTCAGATAGCCGCCGCCGCTCTCGTCTGCTCCTCGGTTGCGGCCGCCGCCCTTCCCGGCAACCGTCCGGGGGCCGGCGTGGTCGCCGTCGCAACCATGATTGCCGCCGTTGTCGTGGCCTCGCGAACGACCCGGCTCAGCGCGCACGGTCTGATCTGCGGAGCCCTGGCCCTGGCTCTAGTGTCGATGGCCGCCGTCCGCGCCGCGGGGTGGGTCGTGGGAATCGACGTCATGGCCGCGGCGTTTCTCGCCTCCCTCGCGGTCTCGGGCGGAAGGAGTTGGCGCGAGATCCTGCGCGGTCTCGGGGCCGTTTGGGCAGGTCTCGTGCGAGGCCTCTCGTTCGTAGCAGGGCCCATCCGAAACGTCGCCGGTTCGGCGGTTCGGGAGCGCGGGTCGGGACTTCTCCGGGGACTGGCTCTGGGAGGCGCGCTGGTGGTCGTTTTCGGTGCGCTGCTTGCATCGGCCGACCGCGCGTTCTCCCAGCTTGCCGGCCGCTTTCTCGTGCCGGATTTCCAGCCCTCTCTGGCGGCGGCTCGCCTCTATCTCCTCGTCTTCGTGGCTGCGCTGACGGGCGCTTACGTCGTCATCGGACCTCGCTATGCAACCGCGGGCGCAGGAGATGGCTCCGATCCCTTTGCGTCACCAACGAGACGGACGCTTGGTTTCTGGGATTGGTCGATCGCCCTCGGACTCCTGAACACGTTGTTCGGCGCCTTCGTCTTCGTCCAGATGACGGTTTTGTTCGGTGGACGCCACCACGTGTTGGAGACGGTGGGCCTGGGCTACGCGGAGTACGCCCGCCAGGGCTTCTTCCAGCTGGTTGGTGTGGCGGCGCTGGTCATGTGTGTCATCGCTATGACCGTCCACTGGGCGCGCGCCGACACGGGTCGAGAGCGGATGCTGTTGCGGCTCCTGCTCGGTTTGCTGTGCGTCCTGACCCTGGTGATCCTTGCTTCGGCCCTTCGCCGGCTCACCTTGTACGAAGACACGTACGGGTTCACCCGCTTGCGCATCTCCGTGCACGCCGTGATCCTGTGGCTCGGGATCCTCTTCGGTCTTGTGCTCGTGGCGGGAGCCCTCTGGCGGGCCGACTGGCTGCCGCGCGCGTTCGTCTACGCCACGGCTGGATGTCTCCTCGCTTTTTCGCTCGTGAACCCCGAGGGGATCATCGCTCGCCAGAACGTGGACCGATTCGAGAGGACCGGCGACGTCGACGTCCTCTATCTCCGGAGCCTGAGCGCAGATGCGGTCCCGGCTCTCGTGAGGCTTCCGCAGGACGTCCGTGATTGCGTCTTTGCGGCCATCGGCCGTCACGTTGCAGACGAGAGCTGGGCGGCCTTCAATCTCTCTCGCCGGGGCGCCCAGAGGGTTCTCGAGCTCACCACCCAGGGCTCCTACGCCTCCTGCGCCGAGGACCCCTACGTCCCGGCCGGGGCGTGACTCCTTTGAGCGCCGGGACTCCGTTCTTTTACGTATTGGTCGGGGCCTCGACCTGGGACAAAATGGCTTGATGAGCCTGGATCAGACCGGCCTGGACGTCACGCTCAGCCCCGACGTCGGCGCGCCCGAGAAAGCGAGGCGTCACCTGGAGCGGGTCGGCGGGAGCCTGACCGAAGAGGTGCTCGACGACGTCAAGCTCCTCGTGGTGGAGCTCGTGACCAACAGCGTGAAGTTCGCCGGAGAGGGAGCGATCGCCGTCAAGATGGCCGCCGACGATCGCTCCGTGCGAGTCGAGGTGCACGACGACGGGCCCGGGTTCTCGCCCACGACGCACGAGCCCGCTCTCGGCGACACCTCGGGGCGAGGCCTCTTCTTGGTGGAGGCTCTGGCGGACCGCTGGGGCGTGGTGCTCGACGGGACGACCTGCGTGTGGTTCGAGATCGACGCCGGCCGGGGTGCGGCCTAGACCCGCGGGGGGACTATCGTCGGTTCGAAGACCACTTCCGAACGGAGGCCCGATGACCGAACGTGACGAAACTGCCAACACGGAGGGGGAGGGCGCGAGCCAACCTCCCGCGGACGGGCCCAGCTCCGGCGGCGCCGGAGAGGAATCGAGCGAGACGGGCACCTCTAGCC
>JALZBR010000221.1 GCA_030863485.1 Actinomycetota bacterium | reverse complement strand
ATGGCTCTCTACTTCGTGCTGTTTCTGGGCTCAACGCCCATCGGGGCCCCGATCGTGGGTTGGCTCGCGGAGACCTTCAGCCCCCGGGTGGCCCTCGCCTTCGGAGGCTTGGTGACGGTGGGGGCCTGCATCTACGGGCGGATGCGCCTGCCCGCTTCGCTCGTGGAGCCGCGACATGACGCAACGCCCGACGACGAGTCGGAGGGCCTCGAGGCCCTCGCCACGTAACAATCGGGCGGGAGGCGCACCTAGACTCCCGCCATGGTCCGCGCCCAGGCGGCTCCCCAAGGTGGAGCCCTCGACTCCTCGCTCGACAGGTTCGGAGCGCGCGATTGGGGCCTGCTCGCCGGCACCGCGCTGTTGTGGGGTTCGTCTTTCATCTGGATCGAAGAGGCGCTCGAGGCGTTCGAACCCGGGCTCATCACGCTCGTGCGCGTTGTGTTCGGCGCCGCGACGCTTGCCGTGTTCCCGAGGGCGAGGGCGACCGTCCCCCGCTCGGACATCCCCGCGATCGCTCTGCTCGGCTTGCTGTGGATGGCCGCCCCGCTCCTGCTCTTCCCGATCGCGCAGCAGTGGATCGATTCCTCGCTGGCGGGGATGCTCAACGGCGCAGTGCCCATCTTCGCCGCGCTGGTGGCGTCGATCGCAGCGAGGGCCCTGCCACAAAGGAAGCAGGTCTTGGGCCTGGCGGTCGGTTTTGCCGGCGTGGTCACCGTCAGCTGGCCGGGGCTGGGCGGAGCGAGGTCGACGGCCCTGGGCATCGCTCTCGTGCTGCTCGCGACGGTGTTCTACGGGATCTCAGTCAACCTGGCGGCCCCCCTCCAGCGGCGGAATGGAGCACTGCCCGTCTTGCTGCGAGCGCAGCTATTCGCCATCGCGTTCAGTCTCATCCCGGGGGTCCTTGCGATCGGGGGCTCTGAGTTCAAGACCACCAGCTTCCTCGCGATGATCCCGCTCGGGTGCCTGGGGACGGGACTCGCGTTCGTCTGGATGAGCACGCTGGTCGGACGCGTCGGAGCCGCCCGCGGCTCGGTCACGATCTACTTCGTGCCGATCGTTGCGATCGTGCTCGGAGCGGTGGTCCGGAGCGAGAGCATCGCCGCCCTGGCCCTTCTGGGGACCGCGATGGTCATAGGCGGAGCGGTGTTGACGAGCCGCAAACAAGAGCCCCCCGCAACCCAGGCGCAAAAACGTCCGTCCCCCGCGGAGACGAGCGCAAACTAAGCTGCGGATTGAGAGTGGAGGATCCAGGACGCCGATCCGGCGCGGAGGACCGAGGTTGAGGACATCCCCCGACGTTACGTGGCAGCCGTCGCTCCTCGACGCGGAGGAGCCGAGCTTCGACGAGAGCTTCTCCCGCCTCGAGCGCATAGATCTCGACCCGACGGCCTGGGTCGAATACCAGCCCGGGTGGATCTCGGGAGCCGACTCCTTGTTCGGAGCGGTCCTCGAATCGCGCGACTGGGGCCAGCGGGCGCGCCAGATGTACGACCAGAAGGTGCGCGAGCCTCGGCTGACGGCGCCCTGGAACATCAGGTCCGGCGAGCCGCTCGAGCCGGCTGTGCTCGAGGACATCCGGCGTGTCCTCTCCGATCGCTACGGGGTCCAGTTCGACTCCGTCGGCTTCAACCTCTACCGGGACGGCCGCGACAGCGTCGCCTGGCACGGCGATCGGATCAAGAAAGAGATCGAGGACCCCATCGTGATCCTGGTGTCGCTGGGGTATCCGCGCCGCTTCCTGCTGCGCCCGAAGGGGGGAGGTAAGTCGCGCGCTTTCATGCTCGGCGCGGGCGATTTGTTCGTGACCGGCGGCAAGACCCAGCGCACCTGGGACCACAGCGTTCCGAAGGTGGCCAAGGCGGGCCCGCGCATCAGCCTCGCCTACCGCCACGGCATGGACCCCGCGGCCTACGCACACAAAAAGCTGGTCGACCCAACTTCCGGATAACGCCTGAGTCTGATTAACCCGATGCCTGGGTAGGGTCTCGACCTCACACACCTTCAGGAGGTCGAGATGTCCGAAGAAGAAATGAACGTAGAGAAAGTGATCCAGCTGATAAACGAGGCGCTCCCTCTTCAGATGCGCTCCGCCACCCTCTACACGTGGGCCGCCGGATCTGCGACAGGGGTCGAGTTCCAGGCCCTCGGACGTGAGTTCGAGGACTTCGGAAGGCTCGATCTGGACGATACGCGTCGACTAATCGAGAAGCTGGTCGCCCTGGGCGGCACTCCGACCTCGGAGGTGGCCGACTTCGAGCCGATCACCCCGGACGAGGACGGGATCGCGAAACTCATCGGCTACGAGAACGAGGCGCTTGCGGCGCTGCACAAGGTCATCCCCGAAACGGGTCAGGAGCCTCGCTCGGAGGCCCTCGAGCACCTGTTGGAGCACTTGCTCATGAGAAAGCAGCAGCAGGTCGACTTCCTCGAGCGCGTGAGGCGTAGGCCCTCGAGGTAGACGTTAATACAGAGCTCGTGCTCCGGAACCACTGAAGAAACTGCCTACGTATTTCACGCAACTACCTTGCGGAAGGCCCTCCGGCTGCCGACGATGTCCTCAAGGGGCCTGCACAATCGCCGGAGTCCCTTGCAGTGACAGCCAGGGAGAGGAAGTCATGGAGCTACTGGGATCGATCAACATCGCGGACGTGCTCGTTCACGCGTTCTTCGTCGCAGCCGGTGTATCGCTGGGTGTGCGAGCCGCCGACGACCTCGTGTTGTGGCGCGACCATCGCGCCGCGAAGCAGTTCGCCACAAACCGCTAGAAGAGTCCTCATCCGAGTGCTCTAGCGAGAGCCCCTTCCTCGGGTTGGTCCTCGATGTCATCCTTGACTCGGTGGAGCAACAAGACGACGTCGTTGAGACAGAGCGCACGCGCCTTGTGCTCATGTCGCCGGCCTTCATGGAGGCGATGCTCGCCGGCAACCGCGCTCGGGCAAGTGACTTGCTGGGGGCCGAGATCCCCGACGAGTGGCCGGACGAGGGGGACCGCTGGTTGCTGCGCATCAGAGCCGAGCAGCTCCGTACGGACCCTTCGTCCTCGCCGTGGCTCGTACGGGCGATCGTCGAGAGAACCGAACCCCGGATGCTGGGTCACGTCGGTTTCCACGGCCCCCCGGACGAGAACGGCATCGTCGAGATCGGCTACACGGTGCTCGCTCCCTACCGCAGGCGAGGTCTTGCGCGGGAAGCGGCGCGGGCCATGCTCGCCTGGGCGCACCGGGAGCATGGGATCAAACATTTCCGCGCCTCGGCCTCTCCCGAGAACGAGCCATCGCTCCGCCTCATCGAGAGCTTTGGGTTCTTCCAGGTCGGCGTGCAGTGGGACGAACGCGATGGGAAAGAGCTCGTCTTCGAAGCCAACTACGAGTCTTAAGCGTGAGCCTCCAGCACGCGCTTGAGGTTGTCGAGCGACCGCTCGAGCTGCGCCTGGCCTTGTCGCTTCGCCATGAAACCCAGAGCCTTTAGAAAACCGGCGGGCTCGCCGCTGACGCGGATCTCCACTCGCGTGTCACCGGACTCGTCGTAGAAGTCCTCCTCGCTGAGCCCCCGAAAGGGCCCCGAGACTGCCTTGAAGACCATCCGGCGGTTGTGCTCCCACTCGACCACCTCGAAACGCGCCTCGAAACTGCGTCCCATGAACTCGTCCTCGTGGAGGATCTCGCTGCCTATCGAACGCCCGTCACCGTCGGGAGACCAGGCCTTCTTGCACCCCTCGAGCCAGAGGGGGAGGCTGTCCAAATCGGCGGCGAACTCGAAGACCTCGTCCAGAGGTCGCTCGACGGTGATTACGCTTTGCATCTCGATCAAACCTCTGTCCTCCAGTTGAGCAGCACCGACGGGGAATGGGTCCAAAGACCGAGAGGTTAAACCTGAAGACCTACACTGAGGCAACCGAGCCCTCACCCGACCCCAGACCCAAGGAGCACCATCGCTATGCCGACGCGCGACGACCTTCGCAACGTAGCCATCGTTGCGCACGTTGACCACGGGAAGACCACCCTCGTGGACGCGATGTTGTGGCAGTCGGGGGCGTTCCGAACCAACCAGGACGTCGACGAGCGAGTCATGGACTCGATGGACCTCGAGCGCGAGAAGGGCATCACGATCCTGGCCAAGAACACGGCCGTCCGGTACGGCGACGTGAAGATCAACATCGTCGACACCCCCGGGCACGCGGACTTCGGCGGAGAGGTCGAGCGAGCGCTGACCATGGTCGACGGGATCCTCTTGCTCGTCGACGCGAGCGAGGGCCCCCTCCCGCAGACGCGTTTCGTCTTGCGAAAGGCGCTCGAGGCGAAGCTCCCCGTGATCCTCGTGATCAACAAGGTCGACCGGCCCGACGCCCGGATCACCGAGGTCGTTGACGAGGTCTACGAGCTCTTCTTGGACCTGGACGCGCGCGAGAGCCAGATCGAGTTCCCCATCCTCTACACGAACGCCCGCGAGGGCTGGGCTTCGACGGATCCCGAGCAGGAGGGCAGCGATCTAAAGCCGTTGTTCGAGACCCTGTTGGACCACATCCCGGCCCCCGAGTTCGATGATGGGCACCCCTTCCAGGCCCTCGTTACGAACCTGGACTCTTCGCCCTACGTCGGACGACTTGCTCTCTGCCGTGTGCGACATGGCTCGATCACGAAGGGCGACATGGTCGCGTGGTGCCGCACCGACGAGTCGATCGAGCGCGTGAAGATTACCGAGCTCTACGTCACCGAGGCGCTGGATCGCGTCGACGCCGAGGAGGCGGGCCCGGGGGAGATCGTCGCGATCGCCGGTCTGGCGGAAGTGACGTTCGGCGAGACGCTAGCGGACGCCGAGGACCCCCGTCCCCTACCCGTATCTCATCTCGACGATCCCAGTCTGTCGATGACGATCGGGATCAACACGTCTCCGCTCTCGGGCCAGGAGGGGGACAAGGTCACGGCCCGTCTGCTCAAGAACAGGCTGGATCAAGAGCTCGTAGGCAACGTCTCGATCAAGGTGCTCGACACTGACCGGCCCGACACGTGGGAGGTGCAGGGACGCGGCGAGCTGCAGCTCGCGATCCTCGTGGAGATAATGCGGCGCGAGGGATTCGAGCTGACCGTCGGCAAACCCGAGGTCGTCACAAAACGAATCGACGGCAAGCTCCACGAGCCGGTCGAGCGACTGACGATCGACGCTCCCGAGGAGTTCTTGGGAGTCATCACTCAGATGCTCGCTTTGCGGAAAGCCCGCATGGAAAACATGGTCAATCACGGAACCGGCTGGATCCGGATGGAGTACCTGGTGCCGGCACGCGGGCTCATCGGTTTCCGCACGGAGTTCGTGACGGAGACCCGCGGGACGGGCTTGCTGCATCACGTCTTCGATCGCTACGAGCCCTGGTATGGAGAGTTGAGGACCCGTCCCACTGGGAGCCTGGTCGCCGACAGACGCGGCCCCACGACGTCATATGCGCTTCTCAATCTCCAGGAGCGCGGGACGCTCTTCGTCCCCCCCGGCACGGAGGTCTACGAAGGGATGATCGTCGGCGAGAACGCGCGGGCCGACGACATGGACGTCAACCCGACCAAGGAGAAGAAGCTGTCGAACATGCGCTCGGCCGGCGCGGACGTGCTCGTCCGGCTCATCCCTCACAAAGAGCTATCGCTCGAGCAGGCGCTCGAGTTCATCCGAGAGGATGAATGCTGTGAGGTCACCCCCAAGAGCGTCCGACTGCGCAAGGTGATCCTGGACGCCACGGCGCGAGCTAGAGCGTCAAAGGGACAAGCGAAGGCTTCGACCTCCGTTTAGCCCTCCGCGCGTCTGCGACGCGCTCTTTCCTCTCTCTCGCGAGCAGCGATGGCGTCGGCTTCCTCGACGGTCGGCGCCGTGCCCCCCAGGTGGGCGGGCAGCCACCATGCGTCCTCGGAGCTCTTCGGCTTATCGGGATAGGTCCGTTGTTCGCGATCGGTCAACTCGGTGATGGAGGCCATAAGTCTCTTGGTCACGTCGATTGGATCGTCAACCGGCGTGTAGTCGATCGGGTCGCCAAACGAGACACTGATCGGGATGCGCCGCTCGAAGTTCTTGGGCCGTCCTTTGGTCAGGATGCGCTGACTCCCCCAAACGGCTCCCGGGATCAAGGGAGCGCCGGCGGCCATCGCCATGCGTGCAGCCCCCGTCTTGCCCGCCCGGGGCACGAAGGACCTACTGATAGTTCCCTCGGGGAACATGCCGACGATCTCGCCGGCCTTGAGTGAGGCGACGGCTACGTCGATGGCCTCCGCAGCCGTTCCGAAGCGATCCACCGGGAGGTGCTTCATGCCCCGCATCAGGGGGCCGGAGATCTTGTGATCGAAGACCTCCTTCTTGGCCATGAAGCGGACGAGGCGTTTGCTCTCTCGGGCTGCGTAGCCCACGAAGACGAAGTCCAGATAACCAACGTGGTTCGTCGCGATGACGGCGGGGCCGTCGGTGGGGATGTGGTGGGCTCCGGAGACGTCGATCTTCCATGACATCGCCTTGAACAACGTGAGAGCGACCCCTACGACGGGTCGATAGACGGGTTCCATTGGCCGACTACCTTACGTGTTCGAGCCGCTGACCGCACCTCGCGTCCCGAGATGAGATCGTAGACACCAATGATCCCGGTTGAGAAAGTCCACGAGCTAACGGTTGCGTCTTCGAAAGAAGACGATCGACCTCCACACATCTCGGCCGCCAGCGGCCTGGTGCGCCACGGTGGGTACATATTCATCGTTGCGGATGACGAGCTGAGTTTGTTGGTCGTGGACGAAAAGGAGCTCGGGCCGGGCGAGTTCATGCCGATCCTCGAGGGAGAGCTTCCGACGGACCAGAGCGAGCGCAAAAAGGTCAAGGCGGATCTCGAAAGCATCGCCTTGCTTCCCCCAACCGACGAGCTCCCCCATGGTTGCTTGCTGGCCGTCGGGTCGGGATCGTCCGACAAACGCAACAGAGGAGCGCTCATCCCACTGAGCGCTGACGGGCATCCGACTAACGACCACAGGACCGTCGATCTCAAGCCGCTCTTCGACGAGCTCAAGAACGAGGTAAAGGGTTTGAACGTGGAGGGGGCCGAAGTCGTCGACCGAACGCTGTGGCTCATGCAGCGAGGCAACGAGGGCGGCGATAACGCTCTGATCAATCTCTCGCTCGACCGGACGTTTGAGGCCCTGATGAACGACGGGGTCGTGCCGGCCGACGCGTTGCGCAACGTGGACCATGTGGATCTCGGACAGCTTCAGGGAGTCCGCCTGTGCTTCTCGGATGCTTCCGCCGTACCCGACGGCAGGATCGTGTTCGCGGCGTCCACAGAGGATTCCGACAGCGCCCTGAACGACGGGATGACCTACGGCTCTGCAGTGGGCATCATCGAACGCGATGGTTCGCTTGGGGCGGTCGAGCCGCTGGACCTCATCGTAAAAGTGGAGGGCATAGACGCCCGGGTGACGGATGGGGGCATCGAGGTCCTGATGGTGACCGATGCAGACGACCCGGAGACGCCGTCGCCGCTTCTGCGAGCGATCCTTCCGAATTAGCTGAGTTAAGAAACCGCTCGCTCCGTGTCGTATCTCGAATCGGTTTCGGCTCGTCGCGTCTCGAGGGTCTCGTGTATGGCGCGAGCGAGCTCCTCGTTCGAAGCGAGCAACTCGCCAAACGGTTCTTTCATCAGCACCAAGAGCTCGCTGTCCTCTAGTGCCTTGGCGCTCTTCGTGTGGGTGGTGTCGGCAAGCAGGGACATCTCACCGAAGTAATCGCCGGCCCCCGTAGTCGCGATGTCCACCTCTTCGCCGTCTACCTCGTCGTAGATCTTCACCTTGCCCTCCAGCACGATGTAGAGAGCTTCTCCGGGTGCCCCTTTCCGGAACACGTGGCTTTTCTCCGACCAACGCAAGTTGACCGATGCTCCCACTATGCAGAGCAGCTCCTGTCCGCCCAAGCGGTCGAAGCCCGGCACGGCGCGCAACGCCTTGACAAGACTGTGTGTTATCGGTCGACCCACGCTCTCCTTCTATCATCTGTTGCGACCGGCGACCGAAGGCCAGGAGGATCTCGTGTCGATCTTGGACGATCCGCTGCGCATTGCGCAGATCAGCGACATCCACTGTGGCGAGAGCTCCTTCGACGAAGAACTCATGACCTCCGCAATAAAAGGCATCGCCGAGATCGATCCCGATCTCGTGGTGGTCGCGGGAGATCTGACCGCCGCTGGTTACGAATGGGAATACAAGGAGGCGGCCCAATGGCTGGAACAGATCAGCCAGCCAAAGATCGTGATCCCGGGCAACCACGATGCCCGCAACGTGGGTTACATCCACTTCGAGCACATCTTCGGTGAGCGTTTCTCTCGCTATCGACAGCCTTTCGATCCCGAAAGAGCCGAGAGGTTGGGGGCCACCGGCTTCACCGTCGTTGCGGTTGACTCCTCAGAACCCGACATCAACGATGGACGCGTCGGACGCGAGTACTACCAGTGGATCACGCGCCAGTTCGACGAGCCAGACGATCTGAAGATCTTCGTGATCCATCATCACCTCGTGCCGATCCCCGGGACCGGACGCGAACGGAACATCATCCTCGACGCCGGCGACGTACTGGCCATATTGACGCAGCTAGACATCGACGTCGTGCTCTCCGGACACAAACACGTTCCCTACTTCTGGGGCGTGAACGGCATGCTCCTGTGCAACTCGAGCACGGCCTGCACGCACCGGGTCCGGGGCCTGACCCCCCCGTCGTGGAACGAGCTACAGATCGACGCGTCGACCATCAAGTGCTACACGCACTACCCCGACGGACGACGCGACCTTTCGTTGATCTTCAGTCTCAAGACCCGCGAGATGACGCGCGAGGTGTTCTATCTCACCGACAGCTTCATGGACTCCAACCGTCTTCTTGCCCAAGACCACCGGCCCATCGGCTAAGGGGCCCACGGGCCTACGCCTGCCACCCGATCTACGCTGATGCGAGTGATGAATCCGGGAGGAGGATCCTCCATGGCAGGGAATCTCACCTCGGGACCGAGATAGATCCGGGCCAGGGTCTGCAAGAGGTCCGCCGCGCCCCCCTCCGTTATCTCCGCCCGGCCATAGACCACGAGGAACTCATGGAGACCCCACTCGTTCACCCGGGCGGTCTCGATGGAGAGCGTGACCCGGGGGTCCCGCCGGAGGTTCTTCAGCTTGCGCTGATCGAACAGCGTCGCAATCAGGATGCGATCGTCGTCATCCAGACCCACCCACGCGCACGTCACGTGGGGTTTGCCGTCCGCGTCGATGGTGGCTACGTGCGCCAGGGCGTCCGACAAAAGAACCTCTCTTGCTTCGTCACCGATCACGTTCTCTCCTCGCCCTCGATTGGCTCTACGAAAAAAAGGCCCCCGTTCCGGGGGCCTTTTTCTGGATCTCCCAGCTACGGAAGGGTTACGAAATCGTCCAGGAAGTTACGAGCCGACGCCGTGTCCAGCCGGTAGGTGACGTCCGTCGCCCGGCACTGAGCGTCGCCGGTGATCGTCGTGGAGACGATGACGTTCGTGTCGCGCAGGAAGTGAGGACCGCCCGAGTCCCCGTAGCAGGTACCGCCGCTCCCCGTCGACGGGTTCATGCTGAGCTTGAGCCAGGTCTTCGTCAGAGCGGTGAACTCCTGGGTTGCGTAGTAACGGTTGTCGTTGCTCTTGAGTGCGTGAGGTCCCTTCTTCTTGTTCTCGCGAACGGTGCCGTACCCGACGGCCGTGAACCACTCCCCACGCAGGTTCGACTTGCCGAGCTGGTTCGCGGTCGGAAGCGTTGCGGGAGTCGCTCCACCGTCCTCTTCGAGCTCGACCACCGCGATGTCCTTCGGGTCCGACTGACGCTGGTTGTAACCGGGGTGCGACGTGTAGGTGCCGGCAATCAGCTCGGAATCCTGGTCGAAGGTGGGGTCGAAGGTCACCCAGACCTCGTCGGGGGCGATGTCGATCGAGCGGAGATACTCGGTGCAGTGAGCCGCGGTGAGGAAGACACGCTCGTCGATCAACGTTCCGGAGCACAGAAGGTCCTTCTGGCCCTCTTCACGCCACTCGGCCACGAGCCCTCCGACGTTGGGGTGGCGGTTCCCGTCGAAGTGGCCGAAGGTGATCGCCGAAGCGGAAAGGCTCGTCAGAACCAGGGCCGACGCGCCCAGGGCCACGGCAATTGCTCTAAATCTCATGCCACACTCCTCACTAGTCTCAACCGGCGGACCAGATACTCCCATTGGGGCGCGCACCCCACAACAGGCTTTATCAATTCAACGGATTCACCACGCTATGCGTCTGAGTGGATGCGTTTCGTGATCGAACTTACGGGTAGTGATTTGCAGACGGGAACGAACGATGGGGCCGGAGGAAACATGCGCTCGACTCGAGGTTCCGACGCCTCCACAGCTGAAGGCCCCGCGCCGCTCCCCCCTGCGGGCACCACGGCCGCCGCTCAGGCGACGCTTGCTCCACCGGATCCGAGCATCTTTCGCGCCACCGCAATCGACGCGTCGAGGGTCACGCCGAAGAAGGCCTCGTACCCGCCACGGCAGAGGTGATCCCGAGAGCTACGAGCGTCCCCCCGGCCAACCAGCGCCGGCCCCCGGAGAAGATCCGACTTTGCTTCAGACGACCGGCGAGCCCCGCGGCTAGAAGAGCGTAGGCGCCGTCGCTGAGAAGCCCCAGGAGAATGAACAGCGCTCCGTAGAACATGATCTGCGGCCACGCGGCGCCCATCGAGGGATCGATGAACTGGGGAAGAAACGCTAGGAAGAAGAGCGCGGTCTTCGGATTCAGCACGTTCACGAGGATGGCCTGGACGTAGACGCGCCACAGCCGGCGCTCGGAGACGACGGCATCGTCCTCGACCTCTCCACTGTCGAGAAGGCGGCTGATCCCGAGCCACACTAGGTAGGCCGCGCCGGCGTAGCGGACGGCGTTGAAGGCTAGAGCCGAGGACATCAGCAGGGCGGATAGACCTGCGGCGGCAGCGGCTATGTGAGCAAGGGTCCCGGTGTGGACGCCCAAGACGGACACCAGCCCCGCCGCGCGTCCCCCGTCGATGCTCCGGGTCACGATGTAGAGAACCGAGGGTCCGGGCACGACCAGCAGGGCCAGTGCGGCCCCGCAAAAGAGCGCTATCCCAGATGGCTCCGGCACGGCATCCTCCCTTGATGTCGGTCGTGCTGGCAGATCGGCGCTGCGTTCGATCTTGACATACAGCGTAAGGTTTGGGCGTGAACTCTCCCGTGCGTTTCACAGAGAACGACGGGGTACGCCTCGCATATCGGACGATCGGCGATCCCGGCAGCGAGCACGACCTGGTGTTCGTCCCGGCCTGGCTATCGAACCTCGACCTCATCGAGGAGTACGAGCCATTGGTGGAGGCTCTCGAGAGCATGGCCACGTTCTCGCGCGTGATCATCATGGACCGCAGAGGGACGGGTTTGTCCGACCGCCTCTCGGGAGTCGCCACACTCGAGGAAGGGATCGACGACCTCATGGCCGTGCTGGACGCGGCAGGGTCCGAAAGGGCGACGCTTATCGGCTTGAACGAGTCCGGTTCTCTCTGCGCTCTGTTCGCCGCCACCCATCCGGAGAAGGTTCGCTCGCTGATCCTGTACGGGAGCTACGCGACGACCACCTGGCACGAGGACTATCCCTGGGGGCAAAAGCCCGAAGAGCGCGAACTGCAGATCGCCGCCATGACGATGCTCTGGGGCCTAGACGAGGCCGCCTCCCTGTTGAACCAGGGACCCGACGACGATCCCGCGTTTACGCGCTGGGCTGTTCGATGGCAGCGAGGCTCGGTGACGCGGGACGCTCTCCCGGGGATCTTCGAGATGCTGGCGAAGACCGACGTCCGTCACGTCCTTCCATCCATCAGGGTCCCGACGCTCGTCCTGCATCGCACCGACGATCCGATCGTGCCCGTCGACAACGGGCGCTACATGGCAGACAAGATCCCGAACGCACGCCTTTTCGAGCTCGAGGGAAAGCACCATCTCCCCTTTCTCGGTGACTGGAACGCGATTGCCGACGAGATCGAGGAGTTCATCACCGGCACTCGTCGTCCACGGGGCGCCGAGCGCGTGCTTGCCACGATCCTCTTCACCGACATTGTCGGCTCGACCCAGAAAGCCGCCGCCATGGGAGACGAGAAATGGCGTCGAGTACTGGACGAGTACGACGACATCGTGCGCCAGCAACTCGCTCGCTTCCAAGGACGGTTGATAAAACGCCTGGGAGACGGTCACTTCGCGACCTTCGATGGCCCGGCCCGAGCGCTTCGCTGTGCGTGCAGCATCCGCACCGGCGTCAAGCGCTTGGGTATCGAGATCCGCTCGGGGCTCCACACCGGCGAGGTCGAGGTCCGAGGCGACGATCTCGGTGGCATCGCGGTTCACATCGGAGCTCGGGTCTCGGCACTCGCCGAGCCCGACGAGGTGCTCGTGTCCAGCGCGATCCCCCCCCTTGTTGCCGGTTCGGGTATCGATTTCGAAGAG
Organism: Actinomycetota bacterium; assembly: GCA_030863485.1. The sequence goes on along the minus strand of JALZBR010000221.1, from coordinate 1,312 downwards.
CGGGGTACGCACGAGCTGCGAGGGATCGACGGCAAATGGGCTCTTTACAAGGTAGAGGTCTGAGATGAGCGTCACCGCGGCGATTGCAGGGGCAACGGATGCATATGCCGACCTGGACGAGGTGCGCCTTCACTACGTCGAGGCCGGTGAGGGGCCGGTGGTCGTGCTGCTCCACGGCTTTCCAGACTTCTGGTACTCGTGGCGCAAACAGATCCAGCCTCTTGCGGAAGCGGGGCTGCGGGTGGTGGCCCCCGACATGCGCGGCTACAACCTTTCCGACAAACCGACGGGCGTCGAGTCGTACGCGATCGACCGGCTCACCAAGGACGCCGCTGAGCTGATCGCGCATTTCGGCGAGGACAAGGCGCACGTCATCGGACACGACTGGGGCGCAATCGTTTCCTGGCATCTGGCTATGGCCCAACCCCATCGGGTCGATCGCCTGGGGATCCTCAACGTCCCCCATCCGAGCCGATTCATCGACATGGCCAAGTCACCGGTCCAGGCGCTTCGCAGCTGGTACGTCGCTTTCTTCCAGGTGCCCGCGCTTCCCGAAGCCGTGATCTCGGCGGCAGACTTCTTTGCTCTGCGCCGCGTCTTCCGCACCGAGCCCAGCGCCCGAGATGCATTCGACGATGAGGACATCGAGGCCTACGTCGAGGCGGCCAGGCGCGCGGACTCCCTGCGGGGGCCGATCAACTACTACCGCGCCCTGTCGCGTCGCAACCCGCTCGACCTGCGGAGGGATCGGCGCGTGATCGAGCACGAGGTCCTCGTGCTCTGGGGAGAGCAGGACGCGGCCCTTGGCTCCGAGTTCGCCGATCCGGATCCCGAGCTGGTGCCCAACGCGCGCGTGGTGCGTTTCCCGGATGCCGGACACTGGGTCCACGTCGAACAACCCGACGAGGTCAATCGCGAGCTGATCAACTTCTTGACGACCTGACTCCGACGAACTTAGTTACCCGGGGACCATTCCATGGGTGCACCAAGCGCTAGCCGACCGGCGGGAGCTTTTCTTGGGGCGGGGCTCGGTTGGCCGCCACCGGCTTGGGCTCATAGGGCGTTTTGTCGGGACGGAACCAATCGGCCGTCCCGGGGATCGCTCCGAGCCTCACGCTCCAGCCATATTCGTGCACCAGCTTGTGGTGGAAGTGACACAAGGTGATGAGGTTGTCGAGGTTGGTGGGGCCGGGCCAGGGCTTGATGTGGTGGACCTGCAAGAAGCGCCTCATGTCACAGCCCGCAAAGGTGCAGCGATGGTCGTCTCGGTGAAGGACCTGACGGCGCAGCCACGCGGGGATGTTGCGAGAGG
>JALZBR010000210.1 GCA_030863485.1 Actinomycetota bacterium | reverse complement strand
TCTCTCGCCTCTTCTAGCGTTCCGAGGGGACGTGGTGCTCGAGGAAGCAGAGGGGAGTACTGGTGTCCTTAAGCACCGATTAGGTGAAGTCAGCCTGAACGACGTAACGCCTGCAGTGATGGGAGCGTTTCGAAGATTGGCATCCGGAGGCGCGACCGTCGAGCAGCTGTCCGCGGATGTGAAGGGGAGTGGAGATAGAAAAGACTTGCGCCTTCTCCACTACTACTTAGACCTTCTGGCACGGCGCCTCTTGATCTGTTACCCGCTCATTGTTCGGGGGAATCGCTTGCTTACCATAGAACCAGTTGCGACTGGGTTTCGGTTCTCTCCTTCGAACGCTGAAGTTGATGCGGAGTTTCGCCTCTCTCGCTTTGCAGTCTGTCGCCAAGAAGAGACCTGCTTTGTTATTGAGACGCCGCTCTCGCTGGCTCGCGTCACTGTACAGGAGCCGTTCGTGGCGGCAATGGTGGCTCAACTGGCATCCTCGAAGTCCTGCCCTCAGGGTTGCCGAGGCATTGCGGGGTTGAATGAGGATGCGGCACGGGGGGTGCTTAGCTACCTAGCTACTGCCGGTCTCATTAGCAAAGTAGGAGACGACGCAACGCCAGCAGAGGAGAACGACACGCGCTTAATGCAGTGGGAATTCCATGATCTATTATTTCATTCCCGCACGCGATCGGGACGGCAAGCCTATCCCTTTGGCGCTGACTTCCGTTTTCTTGGAGACGTCGAACCGCTCCCGGCGGTGAAGCCCCCGATGTCCCAGGACGTTATCAGTCTTTACAAGCCAGACATCGAGCTCCTCGAGCAAACGGATCCTTCGTTCACATCCGTGCTGGAAAAGCGCAAGTCGATCCGCTCTTATGGGACGCCGATTGGTGGGAAGGAGCTCGGTGAATTCCTGTACCGCGTCGGCCGGGTTCGAGCGGTTGCACGTCCCGATCCCGAGCGTGGGCTCTTTTATGAGATAAGTAGCCGGCCGTACCCGAGCGGTGGGGCTGCCTACGAGCTCGAGATCTACCTCACTATCAACACTTGCCCCCCTATCCAGCCCGGCATCTATCACTACAACCCGTTAGCACATGAGCTGTGTCGGATTAGTGGCAAGCGGTATCAGGCGGAGACGCTTTTGAAGGATGCGTGGGCGGCTGCTGGAAAGAGGGTTGTTCCTCAGGTGCTGATAACGCTTACGTCTCGGTTTCAAAGACTGTCTTGGAAATACAGCGCAATTGCTTACGCGACGACCTTGAAGAACGTGGGTGTGTTGTTTCAGACCATGTACCTGGCTGCCACGGCCATGGGCTTGGCCCCCTGTGCCTTGGGCGGCGGAAACTCAGACCTCTTCACGGAAGCCGTTGGATTGGACCACCTGGAAGAATCACCTGTGGGCGAATTCATGCTCGGCACGTCGCCCGACCAGGATCACAAGTCAAATCAGTTCGGCGACGTGGAAGAGACGGCGAATTGGCCTGCCGGGGGGGCTACCTAGAGCCCTCTGTAGAACAGCAGGAGGTCGGGCCTGCCGAGTGTCTGCCCGGTCGTCATCTCGTCAGCTGTTCCCAACACGATAAGTCGAGGAGCCTCGTAGTCTGTCTCGTTCACGCCAATCTCCCTGAACCTTCTCAACATGATTTCAGCCTGGAGCAAGCGTCTGGCCTGTTGTCACTAACGGTGTTTGCAACGGTTAGAAGCCGCGCTAAAAGAGGAGAGCGTCGGAGCCGGAGAAGAGCGGAGGCCCGTGCGTCACGTCTTCGACCGTTCCCAACTCAAGAAGCGTGGGTGGCTCGTAACTGTGAGCCTCGTCGTCCGCCACCGTGTGCAACCTCCTTCTTAGCCTCACGCCAAGGCAGTCGGGGGAAGGTTTGCCGGCTCCTCTCTTGACCGTAAAAGCCGTAGCCGAAGAGGCTAGAAGTTGCGGTAGAAGAGGGCAAGGTCCGCGCCGCCGAAGACCGGTGGCCCGTGGGTCAGGTCGTCGATCGTCCCCAGCGCGACTAGCTTCGGTGGTTCGTACGTGCGACCGCTCGCATCCGCCATCGGTAGGCCTTTCTTCTAGATAGGTCCGAAAGATTTACTTATATCTGAAATCAACAAAGTCAAGAGGGGCGGAAACTATTGGTGAAAGGCGGCGTGCCCTCCTCCCCGAGGGGTTGAAGTGAGAGCGTTTTTCCGGGTTTTCCTCTCACCCTCGTGAGAGGTCTAACCACCGCGTCCCGACACTGGGGCCGGCCGCCGTGTGGCTCAGCCGGCTTTGTGGTACCAGCCCCCGATCGACAGGCGTGCCCGGTCTCCTGCGGCCGGCGGAATCGGGTCGACGTAGTGGGTCGTTCCTGCGGCAACGTCGAACAAGACGACGCTGTTGTACTCGGGTTCGATTGCGGTCACGTTCCCGCTCGGATCCACCATCTTCAGCTCTCCGCCGAAGCGCGGCTCCCAAGCGGGGGAT
>JALZBR010000164.1 GCA_030863485.1 Actinomycetota bacterium | reverse complement strand
GGTAAGGACGACGACAAAGGTAAGGACGACGACAAAGGTAAGGACGACGACAAAGGTAAGGACGACGACAAGCACACCGACGGAGACGACAAGGGCAAGGGCCACGGAGGCAAGCACGACTCCGACGACGACGACTCCGACGACGACTCCGAGGGCGAAGGGTCCGACGGTGACGACGCCAGCGGCGAAATAGTTCCTCCGGTCGAGGCTGGCTCGGGGGCCGCCGGGGGTGACTCCGACGAGTCGACCGTCGCCGTGACCGTGCCCGACCCCGTCGAGCCGCTCGAGGCAGAGGCGCCGGTGGAGGCCCCCTCCGAGGGGGACGCCGACTCGGACCCCGTGACCGAGGTGGAAGCTCCTCCCGCGGATGCAACCGTTCCGGTGGAGGAAGAGGACGGCGAGGAAGACTGACCTGCATCCAGAGATGGGACGAGAAAAGAGGAGGGCTTCGGCCCTCCTCTTTTCTTTTACGGCCGTCGCGTGATGGGTCCGAGCACTCTTTCGAGGTATGCGTTGGCGAAGCGCCCGTTCGGGTCGAAGCGTGCCCGCACCTGCGCGAAACGGTCCCATTCGGGATAGCGCTCGCGCAGTGACCCCGCGGTCTTGAAGTGACGCTTACCCCAGTGTGGACGGCCGTCGAAGTCATCCATGATCTCCTCGACGGCCCGGAAGTAAGGCTCCCACTCCATCCCGTGGAATACGTGGAGGGAGATACAACACGTCTCCCGGCCGTATGCCGGGCCGAGGAACGCATCGTCTTCAGCCAGGAAGCGGACCTCCATGGGGAACGAAACCGGCAAGCCGCGTTCCTCGACGACCGCTCGCACGGCCCGGACGGCTTCGACGGCGTGGGCGCGAGGGATCGCGTACTCCATCTCGGTGAACCGCACCAATCGGGGTGAGGCGAAGATCCGGTAGGACTCCTCGATCCGTTCGCTCGAGCCGGCGAGGCGCGCCGACATCCTGTTCAGGGCGGGGATCCGCTTGGGCCAACGTCTTCCGACCCGGCAGACTGCCTCGAAGGCATAGTTCACGAGGACGACGTCGTGCATCCAAGCCCTCGACTTCGAGCGCGGCCGGGGGTCGTCGTCGACCCGGTTGTTGGTGCGCGTCAGCGCAAGGGGGCTGTGCGGAAAGGTGTAGAACTCGAAGTGCTCGTTGGAGTCGACCAGATCGTCGAGCTTGTCGAAGACGTCCTCGAGAGGCTCGGTCCGGTCGACGCCACGCAAGGTGAACGCGGGAATCGTTCGCAGGGTCAGCTCGGTCACGATGCCCAGAGATCCGAGCGAGACGCGCGCTGCTCGCCACGCATCGGCGTCCACATCCTCTTCTACTTCGACAACCGTTCCGTCCGCGGTGACGATCCGTGCGGAATGGATCGCGTGCGAGATGTTCCGCAGCTTGACCCCCGTCCCGTGAGTGCCGGTCGCGGTCGCCCCGGCAACCGACTGGACGTCGACATCGCCGAGGTTCTCGAGGGCGCGGCCGTGCCTAGCGAGTTGGAGGTTGAGCTCGTGCAACGTCATCCCCGCCTCGACGCGCGCTAGCCCGCTCGCCGTATCGACGTCGAGCAATCGATCCATGTGTTGGAGGGAGAGCAACATGCCGTCCGTCAAGACGGCGTCGCTGAAAGAGTGGCCGGCCCCCGCCGCCCGCACGATCCTGTCGTTGAGCTCCGCCTTCTCGAGCAGGGCGGTTATCTCCCCCTCGGTCCTCGGTCGTTCGATCGTCGCCGGCCTGCACGTCTGGTCGCCCGTCCAGTTCCGCCAGGTACCGGATTCGTCCGTCCCCCCGCCCGACGACGTCGGCCCCCGACGCATCCTCGACCGCATCAGAGAAACGCCCGCCCCTCGCCCCGATACGTCGGGACCTCGTCGACGACCCGGTCTCCTTCCACGAGAAGCAGGCTGTTGAAGCGCTCGCACATCTCGCCCGCCTTCGCGTGCCGGAAGAAGACCCGGTCGCCCACGGCCAGACGGTCGGCCCCCCGGCCCAGAACGGGCGTCTGGACTTCGCCCGCCCCCTCTTGGCGGTCGAGCACGAGGCCCTCCGGGAGGTAGGGAGTCGGGAGGCGCGCTTGGTCCGCGGGCCCAGAGGCGAGGTAGCCGCCTCCCAGCAACGTGGCCACTCCCGGGCGAGGGCGTCGCACGACGGCCAGCGCGAAGAGCGCGGCCGGCCTTGGTTTGAACGAGCTGTAGCTGCTGAACAGTCCTGGCGCAAACAGACCCGAGCCGGCCGTCACCTCCGTCACGCTCTCCTCGGCCGCGCTCCGCTCCAGGCTCCCCGTGCCCCCCGCGTTCACGAACTCGAGCGAGGCGACGGTCCGCACCGAGCGGACGACGCGAGCCCTCCGCTCCGCCAGCTCTGCCGCCGATGCGGATTGCATCGCACGTATGGCTCGCCCCTTCAGCCTCTGGCCGGGCGGCGCGTCGCCGACGCCGGCGATCTGTGACTCGTAGGCCATCAAACCGCGCAGAACGAAACCCTCTCTTGACTCGATCTCCCGAGCGAGCCTCACTGCGTCCGGCACGTCGTGCACCGGTGAACGCTTCGCTCCCACGCGTACCCGGCCCCCCAGGAGCCACCATCCTGCATCGACGTCGATGCAGATCTGGAAGTCGGGACGCGGGGCCGGCACCGCCGCGTCGATGAGATCCAGCTGCTCCGCGGAATCGATCATGAGAGCCAACTTCGTATCCGGTTTGTCTGCGAGGACGCGGCCGAGCTCCGAGAGCGCGGTTCGTTCGGCGGTGGGATACGCGACTACGAGATCGTCGAAGCCATGCGACGAGAGCCACAACGCCTCGCGAAGGGTGAATGCGAGGGTCCCTCGGAAGCCGGCTCGCTCCAGGACCCGAGCTTGCAGCGACCGGCATCTCACCGACTTGCTGGCGAGCCGGATCGGCTTACCGGATGCGCGCCGCTCGAGGTCGGACGCGTTCGCCCAGAAAGCTTCCATGTCCACGACGGCAAAGGGTGGATCGACCTCGGCGGTTGCCTTCGTCAGGCGCGCCAGAGTGTCTGATGTGTGCTGTTCGTCGCTGCGATTCGTGACCAACGTGATGGGAGCGTAACGCCGAGGAGAGCCGGCTCTCTTCTGAAGTAGCCTCCCGTAATGATCGATTCGCGACCTTTCGTCTTGCTCGCGGCTCGTCGCGACCGGTGACCGACCCAAGCCGCCGCGCTCCCGAGGGGGTCCCGGTCCAGGCAACTCTTCGAGAGGTCATCGAAACGCTCGCGCCGATCGAGCGACCGCCCTGTTCGCCCGGCGAGCGCGAGGCCGCCGAATGGATAGCGCACCGGCTCTCGGACGCCGGCTGCTCGGACGTCCGGCTCGAGGACGAGGATGCCTGGGGGACGTTTCCTCCGACGATCACAGCGATCGGCGTTCTCGGCTTCGCCGGGGCGGCCGCCGCAGCGCGAGGACGGAGATGGATCGGCGGCGTCCTGGCGAGCCTGGGGGCTGGCGCTTTGCTCGACGAGATCCAGAACGGTCCCCGCCTCTTCCGTCGGGCCGTGCGACGGAAAAAGCAGACGGTCAATGTGATCGCCGCCGCCGGGCACGCAAACGCTTCCCGGACGCTGGTCGTGCTCGCTCATCACGACGCGGCTCAGACGGGACTGGTGTTCGACCAGTCCTGGGCAAAGGCATTGCACCGTCGTCGACCGGACCTCATGGAAGCGGGCACGAAGCAGATACCGCAGTGGTGGATCGGGCTCGCACCGGGCGTGTTGACCTTGATGGCCGCTCTCCTCGGACGGCCCCGGCTGGCGCGGGCGGGCATGGTGGCCGCCGCTCTCGGCACCGCTGCAATGGCCGACATCCTTCGCAGTCCCACGGTCCCGGGTGCCAACGACAACCTCTCGGGGGTCGCGGTCCTGGTTGCCCTGGCCGAAGCGCTGCGGGACCGGCCGGTTCCCGGAGTGCGCGTCATGCTCGTTTCCTGCGGCGCGGAAGAGGCGTTGCAGGAAGGCATCAGGGCGTTTATGTCGAGACACGAAGAGGAACTCGGGCGCGACCGGACCTGGTTCCTCAACTTCGACACGGTGGGCTCACCGGATCTCGTGATGCTCGAGGGAGAGGGACCCGCGTGGATGGAGGAGTACGCAGACCCCTCTTTCCGTGACCTCGTTGCCGATTGTGCAAGGAGATCCGGGATCCCGCTGGAACGCGGCATCCGCGCCCGGGCCTCGACGGATTCGATCATCCCGAGCCGCGCGGGATACCCGGCTGCGACGCTCGTCTCGCTGATGCCGTGGCGAATGCCCGGCAACTACCACCAGATGTCCGATGTCCCCGGCAACATCAACTATCACGCGCTCGAAGGTGCCGCGCGTCTCGGCTACGCCGTCGCGCAGGGTCTCGGCCGACGACCGTAAAGAGACCCCGTTTGCGGCGCACCATTGTCTTGACGGTTTTGCTCATCGGTCTTCTGCCGACCGCTTGTTCCGACGATCCGGTCCTCCCCCCGTCGGAGCCCGCTGTCGTGGAACGCATCCGGGAACAGGGTCGGCTCCTGGTCGCGGTGCCCTACGAGGGGCGGCCGCCGCCGGGAGACGTGAACCCGTCGCTGACGGTCTACAGGGGCCTCGCCGTCGAGCTGGCGCAGGCGGTGGGCGACTCGATCGGTGTGGACGTCCGTTTCGCGCCGTCGGCTTCGGCTGCGGTCGCTCGGCTGCCCAAAGACGGAGCACTCCATCTTTCGTTTCCCCTGGTCCCCGTGACCCCGGAGCTCGCCGGACGCTCGACGCTATCGGATCCCTACTTGACGTCCTACGGGTCGCTGATGGTTGCTTCCGAGGCGGCCGCCGGGCAACTCGACGCGGGGGGCCGGACCTGTTCGAGCCCCGAGCCGTGGGAGACACGCATACCCCCCAACGCTCCTCGCAAGAGGATCGCCAGGCCGACGCCGGGAGCTTGTCTCGAGCTGCTCGTCGATGGCCGGGTCGACGCAGTTGCCGGGCCCGATGTCGTGCTTGCCCGCCTCGCCTACGACGAGTGCCCCCGCTGCGTTTTGACCGGTCGTGGGAAGCAGGAGTTCTTTCTCAGCGCGGTCGTGCCCGAGGGGGCCGAGGACTTCGCCCGCTACGTGAGTGACGTCTTCGCGCATGCTCGCCAAGATGGGCGATGGCATAGCTGGTACCGCAAGTGGATCGGGCGCTTCTCCGAAAGGAACGCTCCGCCCGAAGTACCGGACCTCGACGAGGCCCTGCAGCGCGCTCAAGCACTACATTCCTAGTCGTCCGAATGAGCTCCGAAGGAGGCCCCACCAACTTGTCCGCTCTAGACCCAGGCCAGACACCGCGCCGGCGCACGCTGATGGTGGCGATCGCCCTGATCGTTGCGCTGGGGGTGGTCGCAGGAGGCTTCCTCTTCTTCTCTCAAAGAGATGGCTCGGGGCTGCACGGAGGCGTCTTTCAGGACGACTTCTCCCACGCGGCCGAGCACTGGACGCTTGATTCGCAAGACGGCATCACCAGAGAGATAGACGACGGTGTCTACCGGGTGAGGTTGGAGCGATCGAACACCTCGGCGCTCGACTCGGTCGGTTTCGACGGCGGTCGCGAGCATCCGTCGGTCAGGGTCTCGGCCCTCGTACGGTTCGCAGCCCCGGCCGAGGGTGGCTATGCGGGCCTGACCTGTGGATACGCGCCCGGGGACGGTGAGTCCGTCACGGGACTGTTCGGCCGCTACGAGGCGCAGATCGGGCTCGACGGCAGGGCCGAGATCGCGCGCGAGCTCAACGCCGACGAGGAGGTCTTGGAGCGCGGGCCGGTGTCTGCCCCCCGCAGGGGAGAGGAGAGTGAGCTCGCCTTGACCTGCAGCAACCAAGGTGACGTCTCGACCGTTTCGCTGGAGGTCGACGGGCGCGTCGTCTTGGAAGCCGAGGACGACGATCCCTTCACCAGCTTCGAGAGCGCCGGGATGTACGCAGGGACTGAGAAGAGTGGGCTCGAGGTGACTTTCGACGATCTGAGGGCCGATCTGGGCCGAAGCGACCGGCCTTCTTAGACGGCGTACCGGACGAACTTCCGCCCCAGGTCCTCGGTGCCCATGCTCTTGACGATCGCCACGAGCAGCGTCGTCATCTCCGGGTCGAAATGGGTTCCGGAGCATGACGCTATCTCGTTGCACGCGCTTTCGACCGAGATCGCAGGGCGGTAAGGACGGTCCGAGGTCATCGCATCGAACGCATCGCATAGCGCGACGATGCGCGCCTCGACCGGGATCTCGTCACCTCTCAGACCTGCCGGATAGCCGCTTCCGTCCCAGCGCTCGTGGTGATGGCGCACGACCGGTAGAGCGGGCTGCAGGAAGTCGATGCCGGACAGGAGCTTCGTGCCGATCTCGGTGTGCGCCTGCATCACTCGCCACTCTTCCTCGTCAAGGGGGCCCGGCTTGAGCAGGATCGCGTCGGGGACCCCGATCTTGCCGACGTCGTGGAGGATGGCCCCCAGCTGCACGCGTCTGCGCGCATCGGGGGACAGTTTCAAGGCATCCGAGAGGGCCAGGGCCACGTCCCGGATCCGCTGAGTGTGCTCCTGTGTCTCCGCGTGCCGAGCCTCGACGGCGGAGGTCAACGCTTCGATGGTCTTCGTGAAGTTCTCTTGGAGTCTCTCCGACAACGTGATGCGCGCGTGGACGCCGGCGGCAAGCTGGGTGATTGCCTCCACGCGTCGGGGATCGTCTTGACGAAAGGGACGATCTGTGTGCCGGTAGACCTCGATGGCCCCCCTCGTGTGATCGTCGTCCAGGGCGAAGGAGCAGATGAGCACACGGGCGAATCCCAGGTGCTGGAGCAGCTGCCGCTCGGTGTCGTCGGCGGCGGGATCGTTGAGCGAGATCTCGATGCAGCCGCCTTCCTCGAGCACCCTCTTCGTGACCGGGAAGTCGTCGATGGCATATTCCTCCACGACGATATTCAAACTGGCATCGCCCGGAGTGCTTCCTGCAACATCGCGGAGCACGCGGTGCTCGGCGTCGTAGGTCGAGATCACGCAGGCGTCCGCGGCGAGCGTCGTCGCCGTCGCGTGGGCGACGCGCGCATAGAGATCAGGGACGTCGATCGCGCTTCGAAGGGGCCCCAGGTTCGCGGCCAGCTTCTCGACCCATTCGCCCGACTCTGCCGCGTGCCCTTCCGTCTCTCCGTGGCCCCGCTTTGCGGAGCGCAGGCGGAGGTCCACGACGCCGGGGTCGTCCTCGTCGTCCCACCGGGGGCCGCCGCGCGGCGGAAGCCGGCCGGCCACGCTCTCGATCCGTCTCGCCATAGCACCGGCTTCGGGTGCAAGCGCGGCGAGGTTGTTCCGCTCCTCCTGGCTGAGCTCCTTCCAGAAATGAAGGACCGCGTCGACCGGCTTGATCGCGGCCGAGAGCAGATCGCTGAAGTCGCCGAGCACGTCCTCGCTGCGCCTGGTCGGTCGTCGAAGCATGCGCCCATTATGGCCCATTACCTACGGAGAGTAAACAGCCAACTACGCTGCGTGGCCTACACCCGGCGGGTGCCCCTCTGGCGTCGGCCTCGAGTTCGCCGTACTCTCCCGGCAAGAACCGCCAAGCGAAGGGAGACGGAAGTGGCTTCCATTCTCGTGCACATCACCCACGGGCCCGAGCATCCGACCCGGGCGGCCCTGGGGCTCCTCGTAGCCAAGTCGGCGCAGGACGAGGGCCACGAGGTCTCGCTGTTCCTCGCAGGCGACGCCGTTCAGCTCATCAGGGACCAGGTGCTCGATTCGCTCGTGGGGATCGGAACGGGGGAGGCCCGGGGACACTTCGATGCGCTCGTCGCCGGCGGAGCCCGCTTCTACCTCTCGGGCATGTCCAGCAAGGCACGCGGCGTTACCGAGGCGGATCTCGAGGGCAAGGGGGCGGAGATGGCGATGCCGAACGTCCTGGTGAGATTGGCTCTCGAGCACGATCGGATGTTCACCTACTGACCTCAGCCGTATTCGGCGCGCGGCTCCCTAGAGGCGCGACCTCCTAGAAGGTCTGCTCCTTGCGGAGGCGTCGCGGCCTCCCGTCGGGGTCCACCAGCAGCCGGTAAGCGGGCTCCGCCCACACCCGGTGACGTCGGGGCACCACGGGGGGCTCGTGCCGTACGACGCGCGAGGGCCTCTGCCCGGCCGAGCGTCTCTTCCATTCCTCAAGCTTTTCCGCTGCGGTCGCCCACAGGGCGAAGCCTTCGTCGAGGTCCAGGAGATCGGCGCCTTCCGCTGCGGCCCCCAGGTGCTCACGCCAGAGTGACAAGCGCAGCTCCCGCGCGAACCGGCGGGCGCCGTCGCCCAGCCCCGATGGGTCGGTGGGCTCTCGGTCATCGTGCGTGTCGTCCACGACTGCGCACGAGAGCTCGGAATCGTGGGTCCACGAGCGACGGTTCAAGTTGTCCGAGCCAACCATCGCCCAGACGTCGTCGATGATGCATGCCTTTGCGTGGATGTAGATAGGTCGTCCCATGTCGTTCTCGACCCCGTACAGGACGACCCGCTCGCCACCTGCGGCTCGGACGATGTCCCACGCCTTTCTCTGACCCAGTAGTTCGGGTGTCTCGGACACGAGCCCCTTTTGTTCCGGGACCAGGGGGACCAGGCCTATGAGGCGTAGGCCCGGAGTGGCCCGCAAGGCGTCCGCGAGGGACTTGGCGACCTCCTCGGACCAGAAGTATTGATCCTCGACGTATATGAGTTTCCGAGCGCGCTTGATAGCTTTTATGTAGGCGCGGGCAATGCTTCGTTCTCCCTGTTTTGCGAACGGGTAGGGGGAGCGGGTCTTGTGCGGGTAAGTGCGTAGGACCTGGATCGCGTGGGGCCCCGCGGGCCGCGGGTCATCGGCCATAGGCGGTAACGGATCGGGATGCCGGGGCTGGCGCGCCCGGCGCGCCATTGCGATCCTCCACGGGTTGCGGTGATCCAGAGGGGTGGGATCGTCCCACCGCTCCCTGAACGTCGTTGCCAGGTCCCCGATGGCGGGACCCCTTACTTCCAGCTGGATGTCGTGCCAGGCGGGACGCGGGCCGTATGCATCGTTCATGTCCCACGCCTGATGATCTCCCTCGTGTCGCTCGTCATCGTGACGGCTGTGGCACAAGTCGATGCCGCCCACGAACGCAATGTCTTCGTCCTCGTTATCGGGATGGCGGATCAAGAACAGCTTCTGATGATGGGATCCCGCTTGTCGTACGCGCTCGTCAAGAAGGACTTCACCTCCGGCTTTGTTGATGTGCTGGGAGAAGTGCAGACTCTCCTGCTCACTGAACTTCGCCTGGTCGGGGTGCGATCGCCACACGAGCCCACGCACGGCGACGCCGCGTCGCGCGGCCGCGGCGAGGATCTCGACGACCTCGGTGCCGGGGCCGCCGAGGCGCTCGTCACCGTCGCCCCTCCAGTCCGTGAAGTGGATCCAGTCACCGCTGCCGAGACCCCGCACGACCTCGAGCAGGCGAGCGAAGTAGTTCGCGCCGTGGATAAGAGCAATGGCGAGATTGCCCTCGGTGTACGCGCGCCCGTCCTTGCGGCGACGGTCCAGTCCGGTGTTGGGATTGCCCCGCTCGTCGGGAGTGAGGAACCACAGCTCGCGCGGATCGTTCCAGTCCATAGGTCGCACGACTTTATTCCTCCGTCTGCGCACGGGACGTGCAGCCCGTTTGGCCTGCGCACGTGCGGGTAGCCAAGGCTTCATGACGGAGCAACCAAGCCGGAGCAGTCGACTCGGACTCACAGTCGGACTGGAGGGCGGATCCCTGCCGCAACAGCTCGAGCTGTGTCAGGTTGCCGTGGATGCCGGTTACTCGGATCTGTGGTCGGCCGAGGTCGGAGGGGCGGACGGATTCGCGCCGCTTGCTGCTGTGGCTACGACGCACACGAAGACGCGCCTCGGAACCGCGATCGTGCCGGTCTTCACGCGGCCCCCGGCTCTGTTGGCGATGTCGGCCGCCGCGCTGCAGAACATGTCGGGAGGACGGTTCGTGCTCGGTCTTGGGACCTCTTCGGACATCATCGTCAACAACTGGATGGGGGAGTCGTTCTCCAAACCGCTGACCCGCCTGCGTCAGACGGTCGAGGTGTTGCGCGAGTTGCTGAACGGCAAGAAGGTCACATACGAGGGGGACTCCTTTCGGCTCGAGGCGTTCAGATTGCAGATCGATCCTTCGGCGCAGACGCCGATCTACCTGGCCGCGCTGGGACGGGCGGCGTGCCAGCTCGCGGGAGAAGTGGCAGACGGCGTCATCTTCTTTCTCAAGACGCCCGACGGGGTCCGTCAAGGCCTCGAATGGGTCGCCGAGGGGGCGCGTCGGGCGGGACGGGACCCCGCGGACCTCGATTGCGTGATCCGTATCCCCGTGGCCATGGACGAGGATCCCGACACCTTGCGTCACGTCCTGCGTCGAACCATCACTACCTACGCCATGGTCGACGTCTACAACCGTTCCCTGGCACAGCAGGGCTTTGCCGACGAGGCACAGGCGATCGTGTCCGCGTGGCGCAGCGGTGATCGAGCCCAGGCGGCCTCGAGCGTGAGCGACGAGATGCTCGAGCAGCTGAACGTCACCGGAGACGCGGGTTCCTGTCGTGCCGGCCTCGAGCGCTTCGAAGAAGCCGGGGTGAAGACACCCGTCGTTCTCCCGATGTCGGTTGCGGCCGACCGTGCGGAGCGCGCGGAGCGTGTCGTGCGAACCGTACGATCTCTCGTATGAGCGACGATCACGAGGAACCGGCCGCGGGCAAGAGAGTCGCCGTCGATCTGCTCGACGGCATCGGCGTGGTCCGCTTGGACCGGCCCGAGAAGCTGAACGCCCTGAGCGTCCCCATGTTGAAAGAGGTGGGCCGCGTCCTGGACGAGCTCGGGCGCGGAGGGAACTCGAAAGGGATCGTGCTGACGGGAGAGGGGCGGGCGTTCTCGGCGGGAGACGATTTGCCGGCTACGGAATCGTTGACGCTCGCTGATTTCGAAGAGCTCCTTTCAGCTTTTCAGGCCCTGACCTTGAGGATCCTCCAAGCCGATGTGCCCGTGCTTGCCGCGCTCAACGGGATCGCGGTTGGCGGGGCGGCGGAGATGACGCTGGCCTGCGACGCGCGCGTGGGCCATCCCGGATCAGAC
>JALZBR010000144.1 GCA_030863485.1 Actinomycetota bacterium | reverse complement strand
AAAAGGTTGTCAAGGTACTCGCTAAAAAAAAAGGTTGTCAAGGTACTCGCTAAAAAAGGGTGCTTACCGACGGCGTAGTCTGCATTATTTGCCGGCGCTTATTGCATGAGGGACGAGTGACGTTGTAGCCAAGGGTCTGAAGACGTTGACGGCTCGTAGCCGGGAAGCAGGCACCAGCACCACCTCGTCTACACCGGTGTGAAGCTCAGTGTGAACAGCTGCCCCTCGACGAGGCCTTCCGCTGTGATACGGACATCGGCCCAATACGTCCCTTCTCCTTCTTCACGGGACCACCCTATTGTCCCGAGTGCCAGGCGAGGAACACTGAGGTCGAGGTGGCGACTGAAGTCCGTTTGTCGTTGATATGGTCGGGCCGCCGGAAGAGCCTCTTGCGCCTGCAATCTCCAGTGCACCTCGCCCCCAGACGGAAACGGCATGTGCGGGTTGAGAACGGTCCGTGCCGCCACCGCATAGAAGCCCGCGTTCCCGCGAAGCGTCACCGATACGTTTCTTAAGGGTGCGCTGCCAACGTCGGCGATCTCCAGTCCCACCTCGGAACGCGCATCAACCGAGTCGGCAAACTCCTCGCCTGGGTGGACAACAATGCCCTGTTCAAGGACAGGGGAATGCATATAGCTCAGGAGGAGTCGAACATCTGGATGCCGCAAAGACCGCACGGTCGCAGTACCGAGCGCGCCAACCACTGGTACTGCGATTCCAAGGAGTACCAGGCCCTGCTCCGGGCTGTTGGCCCACTGGCATGCGACCACAGCTGCAACGACCAGAGCGAGCCAGGCAACGCCGAGGGCCGGCGGGACGCCTCGAAACCAACGCTTCAGACCATCCGCCTTCATGCAAGCCTCACATCCGCCGGGGGGTCATCACCGCACGCTTTGACCGGTAGAGCGCCGTCAAGGGTGACTGGTTCTGCCTTCCCCCTCCTCAGGGGAAGCAATTTGGCGACGCAGGTCGACTCCCGTCTCCGCCTTTCTTCCGGATAGGTATCTAATCCGGGTACCGAGGTCGTCGACGAGCGCAGAACGCAGCGCAGATCCTACCTTCTGTACTTCTTTAGGACACGGTATCAGTCTGGATTTCCCATCAGCGAGCGGTTCATCGAGTCGGTCGCGCAGCGTGGTAAAGACCGTTGTGACTCCCGAGAGAGCAGGAGGCCACCTTGACTGAAGTACCACTTAGTCAAAGCCGCCGAAAGAGCGCCACCGTCGGCTGGTGAAATTGGGTGGTGAACCTGCATACGGATAGGTTCTAGGAGTGCCCACAGCTCCTGATACGGTTCTAGCCGTAGACGCTGAAGGTCCGATGGGGACTGCGCCGTTGCTGTGGGCCGCAGAGTCTTCATGCCCCGACTACTGACGGGTGCACGTAAAGCTGGCCGCACTCGCTCGAGGAAAGGATCGCTGCCGCATTCGACGATGAACCATAGCTCTGGCCCCGGATATGGCCGGGTTAGTTCTCCTGCTGGCCCTTCTTTAGTTTCACTACTAGCTGTCCCAGACATCGAGTCTCACGCTTAGAAGCTGACGGACCGACTACTCCCCGAAGTTCACCGCCCAGGTGATCGAACGGTTACCGTAAACGGACCGGTGACGATGTCCAAGTCCTGGAAAAATGGAATACCGACGCCGTTCCGGGCCAGCACGGAGTAGGAGAAGGAGGTCGTTCCCGCCGGGGGACGCCCCTTGACGAGTCCGTTGGGCGAGATGGTGAGCCAAGACGGGGCGTTCACCAGCTCGTAGGTCGGCGCCGGATCGCCCTTCGCCGCAAACTTGTAGACATACTGCCCTCGGGACACCTCAAGCGGCGGCGTCGACCGAGTCCAAGTAGGGGCGATGCCGGGGACGTACGTCGGCGAGATGTCAGTATCGCTCGACCACCCGCAGGCGTTGTAGGTAACCGCCGAGAAGGTGTAGGCCACGCCGTTGGTCAGTCCGGTGAAGGTGGCAGTGCTATTAGCTGGTATGTCGAGGCGGGCGCCACCGGGTGAGGCGGTCACTCGGACAGTGCTGTCCAAACCACCGTTGTTGTAGAGCTCATTCGTCCCGTACCATATGAACGGCACGGCTGCCGTCCCGTTGCCGACCGTGGCGCCCTCCTGATTCCACCGCGCGGTGGCGGGTGCCTTGCCGGCGAAGAAGATGCCGCCCGCAAAGGGTTCACCCTCGCCCTCGGGCGTTACTGCATAGATGAAAAACGAGCTGTAGCCGAATGGCGCGGTGAAGTTGAGCGTGGTTTGCTCCAGCGGCACAAGTTCGTCGATGAAGGTCCACGGCGGGTTCTCAGTGAAGAGCATGGCAACGACGCGATAGCCCGTCAGCCGCGGCACATCGGCCGGCGGACTCCACGACGCCGTGGCAGCATCACCCACGCAAACGCGGTCCGGATCGGAAGTATGAAAGATTACCTCTTCCGGTAACCACTGTGCGGAAGCAACCGGTGCCAACGTGGCCAGCGCAAGCGAACACGTGCTCAACACTACGAAAGCCACTTTTGTCAGGATTCTCATCCGCCGTCCTTTTCTTCTAACACCGATCTGTCGAGCCGGCAGGTTGGGGTAGTGCGAGATCGCAAAGAGGTAGAGTTGTCCCTGAAAGCGAGGGCCAGTGCTGAGCGCGGGATGACCTCGATAATTGAGGACCAATAACCGCAGCTCGGCTACTTCATTCCTCAGTCGCCGCTCTGTTTTCTCGCTTCACCGATCTCGCCAGTGAAACAGTCTGGCAGCCGTACTTGAAGATTTCCTGAGCGCCGGAGAGGGAAAATATAGGCGGATTGGGATGCGGGCCGGGCGAAGCAGCTCCCGCAGTCACGCGAGAGCTTGCCACAGGTCCGGATAAGTCTTGAACGGCGCCACTTGGCCTGAGCGAGCATGTCGTGCCTTCTGCCCAATCGTGCGCTCCGTACCCTTATCGGGGTTCGCCAGGCGGCCGCCAGCGACAGCTCAACGAGCAGGTCGACGTTCCAAGCAGCTCCAAGGAACAGCGGCCTGACTCGGGATCGGGCCGGGTACCGCCGAGACTGTCCGTGATGCCGACGGCAAGCCCTTCAAGGGGGCTACCAAGGAGAAGTGAGCGCTCCACCGGTCTGTCCCGGAGACTCACCCGCGGCACGCTCTCTAAGCGACGCTCGGAGCTGCCCCCGCTACTGACCGTCCTCGTCCACGCGGACGAGAGATCCGCCAGATCTCATCCATCGAGAGTCCCGACTCGAGCGCCTGCCTCATCCGCTGGTAGGCGTTGTCCGAGTACTGGCGATGGACCGTGCTCCCGGAC
>JALZBR010000130.1 GCA_030863485.1 Actinomycetota bacterium | reverse complement strand
CTTCACCTCAGCCTGAGCGCACTTCCGAAGCGGGTAGCGAGACCTCTTCGGAGGTAGTGCGAGGCCGCTGACTGTAATAGTGGCCGTAGTAGTAGCGAGATGAGCTCCTCGCGGGGTCGTAGTTATTAAGAACGGCGCCGGCGATGCGGGCGTTTACCTGATCCAATCGCTCACGGGCTTGCTCAACGCCACTTTGGGTAGCCCTTGCCGCGTCGGCTACGAAAAGGACGCCGTCCACTAAGGGTGCCAGGGTGACGGGGTCAGCGACCGCGAGCAGGGGCGCGGCGTCGATTAGTACGAGGTCTGCAGAGTCTCGGAGCTCGCTCATCACCCGTGCCATAGCTTCAGATCCGAGCAGATCGGCGGGGTTGCCAGGGACCGGTCCGCTTCGTATGAGTCGTAGGTCGTTTGGTTGAACGGCGATTAGGGCTTCCGCGGGCGCGATCTCTCCTGTGAGAATGTCTGTGAGTCCTGATCCATCCTCTACCCCGAAAAACCTGTGCAGTCGCGGCTTTCGCAGATCGGCCGACACGAGGATCACATTCTTACCGCCTTGGGCCAGAACGACACCAAGGTTGGCGGTAGTAGACGTCTTGCCCTCGTCCTCTTGAGCACTCGTTATGAGTAGTGTCTTTAAGCCGTGGGAGCTGGTGGCGAACAGGAGGCTTGTGCGTAGAGACCGATAGGCTTCTGCCGGCAGCGACTGGGGATCTGTGGTTGTGATAAGAAGCGGGCGGTCGCTTCTCTTCCACGAGCGGACCCGGGGCACCACCGTGAGCACCGATGCCCCCAGGATGGCTTCCAGGTCCTCTCGCCCACGCAGGCGGTCGTCAAGGCGTTCTCTGAGAAAGGCTAGCCCTATCCCCAGAGCAAGGCCGACAAATAGTCCAAGCCCGCCGTTCAAGAGGTAATTAGGGCTTGCGGGAGAGGTTGGATAATCAGGGGAGTCAACTATCCTCCCTACTCGGATGTCCTTGGGAGGTGTGCTCTGTGCGAGCAGATTCCTAAGGTAGCCGATTTGGCCGTGTAACTCATTCGCCTCCGCTTGAAGCGTTGCTCTTTTCTGAGGGTCCTGCGTTCCTTCGTATTCCCTATTGAGCTGTTCCATACGATTCTCGAGCGCCGTAATTCGGTCCTTCTGTGCTTGGTATGTAGCGAGCAGGTCGCTCCGCAAGTCTTGCTGCCTGAATTCGAGATAAGCTTTGGCAAATGCCGCGCTCAGTGCTTGAGCGCGCCGTGCGTCCTCATCTGAGTATCTGAAGGTCAGAATCTCGCTCTCCGCGCTCGACTCCACGGATAGACCCCGTTGCAGCGCGTCGGCGGGTACTTGCCCGCCAAGAGAGCGAGTCACGAAACCTGCGACGGCGTCCGACTCCGCGACGCGCTCTTCTGTTGCCATGTCCGGCGGCGTTCCCGCTCCCGGCTGTCCCGGCTCCAAGGCCGGGGGCTTCAGTAGAACCTGTGTCTGGGTCTCGTAAATGGGCGTTTGCCGGAACGAGAATGCGAGTGCGGCCCCTAACGTCAATAGGGCGACGCCGATCACTGACCACTTACGGGCACGCAGCGTGGCAACATAGGCGCGCAGTTCCGTCGAGGGCCCAATGACGGGGGCACGCCGTGCTGTTTCGCGCATGATCAACAGACCCCCATCGCGCTGCTCATTCCCCTCCTGTCCACTCGGGATCTCCTTGGGTGCCGTCCAGCGCCCAATCCCGGCGCCAAGCTCTCGGTTGGAAGCTTGCCTCTTGCTCCTCGTATCGTGCGCCCGCCCTGTTTAGTCCCAGCGAATATTAGGGAGACTCGCTCTGTTGATTCTCGAACCATCACAGAATACGCTATTGGCCTGCACGTTCACCTCCCTGGGTCGGCACCTCCGCATTCGATCGTTCCGTGCAGCTTCTGGACCCTCAAGAGCCGCCCCGGAGAAGGAGGAGAAAGCTGGTTCCAGCACCACAGCAAGCCTACTGCCCGCTCTTGATCTCGATCCTTGGGGGTGCGCTTTCAAGCGTGGGGCCAGCTCGAGGGCCCTGTTTAGGCATGCTCCCGCGAGAAGTTTGGAGCGGTCGACCCCTTCCCGGCCGGTACAATTGCTTGCTGTGGGGTGGGGAGAAAGCCACAACTCTTGTTCTACACGTCGCCGGCGTCAGGAGTGGGACAAGCAGCGGTCTGACCGCCAAGCAACTGACGAGAGCTAGGTGGATTACGAGGGTGCAATGGCTAAACGCCCGAAAGCAAAGAGAAACTCCAGCCGCGGGGGCGAGGGGTGTAAG
>JALZBR010000114.1 GCA_030863485.1 Actinomycetota bacterium | reverse complement strand
GATCATCGCTCGGGCCGAGGCCGAGGCGACGCGGCTGGCCAAAAAGGCTCGAGCGGCGTCGGATAAACACTCAAAAGAGCCGTTCGAACGCTATCTAGCGGACGCGTATGCCGCGCTGCTGTCGGGGGTGGGCAAGGGGCGGGCACGGCGGCCCGAACTAGTCGTGCTCGTGAGCCATCAGGTCGCGAAGAGGGGCTGGAGTGACGTACGTAATGGAGAGGTGTGCAAGATCCCCGGCGTCGGCCCCGTCTCGCCGAGGGTCGCAAAGCAAATCGCCGGCGACGCCTTTCTCTCCGGGGTCTTCTATGACGGGAAGGACCTGCGCAACTTCGCCCGATGGACGAGAAACATCCCGATCGAGGTCCTCGTCGCTTTGGAGTTGGGAGAACCGCCGTCTTTCGATGGGGTCTGCTGCATCGATTGCGGAAATCGCTTTCGAACCGAGTTCGACCACGACAGGCCCGCTTCCAGAACGGCCCTACCTCGAAACCCAACCTCAAGCCTCGGTGCTGGAGCTGTCACCGGACCAAGACGAAGCGCGACCTGAGCGCCGCGAGGGCTGAGCCTCCCGAACGCTGACCCGCTCAACCGGGTAATGCGGTCGTTCGCTCTGCCTCAAGCGGCACGTTCGCTTCATGCGATCTTCATTGCGTGGTGCTTGGGCTCCCCGACGCGATGCTCTTGCCCTGGGTCAGTGCCTCATGGTCTTGGGGTCAGTGCCTCATGGTCTTGGGTCAGTGCGTCATGGCCGGGGCCACGTCTCCTGGCCTCTGTCTTTCCGCGCCGCATAGTCGTTCCTCGAGTCATAGAACGGCTTGGGCAGCCGCTTCAAGTAACCTCGAAGCGAGACGCCGTATCTGAGTCCCCCTATCGACGCGCCGGTCCACAGCCCGATCAACACGACTCCCATGGAGATCCAAGTGGTCTTGGTCATGTTCTCGAGGCCGACGGCAGCTCCCACGGCGAAGAAGAGCGTCATGATGACCGCAAAGTCGTACATCGCAAGCGCCGGTTGTCTACGCCTCATCTCGCCCGCGAGCTTACGCCTCCTAGAGGCCTAAGTCCGCCCAAAATCGCTGCAGGTCGGCGGCCAGCTTCGCCGGGTACTCGATCGGGAGGTAATGCGTCGCGCGCTCGTAGACCTCGAGTCTGGCGGCGGGGATCGAGGCGGCCATCTCCTGGCTGACCCGCAGGGGGGTGAACGGGTCTCTTTCTCCCGCAACGATCAACGTCGGGACCTGGACGTCGGTGAGCAGCTCGGGGGCCGGATCCCCGGCGATCGCCTCATAGGTGGCGAGCAGCGTACGGGTGTCGCACGAAGCCATCCCGCGCAAGAGGTCCACCAACGCGCTCGTGTCGGCCGTCGCGGCGATCATGCCCGACTGCCTGACGAGGCCGGCGATCTCGGGACGCGAGGTCACGCGACGGAAAGGGCCCTCGATCAACCCGGCAAAGTGCTTTGCAACCCCCGCAACCGTTGGAAGGGCAGACGCCAGCTCGAAGTTGCGCAACAGGCGACCGAGAGGATGACCGTATCCACCGCACACGATGCTCAGCGCCGCCAGGTCGTCGGGCCGGCGATGGGCTATCTCGAGCGCAATCCGCGTGCCGTTGCTCCAGGAGGCCATCACGAATCGCTCGATGCCGAAGTGCTCGAGGACGGCCAGACCGTCCTCGGCCTGAGCACCGGGATCGGTGCGGTCCGAGAGCGGGGGGCCGGATCCGAGCAGACCGCGGTGATCCCACATGACGATCTGCCTGTGTCGGGCCACGTCTTGAAGGGTCCGTCGCCACAGCGCCAGGCCGGCCCCGACCGCGTTGACGACCAGCAAGGGCGTGGTCTCACCCTCGCCCATCCGGCGAGCCGCTAACTCTGTGCCGTCGAAGGACCGAACGATCTCTTCGTCGTGCTCGAGACCGGTCGGCGTCATCCGGCTCCGGCGCGCGCCAGGTGGGCGGGATGGAGCTCCATGCCTCTCTCGTGCTCGATGTCCTCGCGGTACCGCTCGATCTCGTTCGCGACCTGCTCCCGGGACCAGCCGAGCTCCGCGGCCAGCAGCTCGGCCGCGCGGCCCCCGTCTCCCAGGCCCCCATTCGAGTCGATGAGGCTCAAGCGGGTCCGGCGTGCGAGGAAGTCGTCGAGGTGAACGGCCATCTCGTGTCTGGCCGCGTAGATCGTCTCGACCGCAGCCACCGGGAACCCGGGGAGAAGAAGCTCCGTCATGTCCTCCTTCTCGGCATGGTCGAGCACATCGAGAGCGCGATCGCCATAGCAACGGATGAGGTTTGTGATCGTGTCGGATCCCATGCCGAGGCGCCGAGCCCGCCGCTCCACCGCAAGAAAAAGGCTTCCGACGTTGCTGGACCCGAGCCTGATCTGGCGCGTCCGGGACTTTGCCTCGTTTCCGACGGCCTCGGCGAGACGATCGACGATGTCGCTCGACATGCGTCGGTATGTCGTGAGCTTCCCACCGGTGATCCCGACGACGCCCGGAGCGACGTCGTATATGACAAAGCGACGGGAGAGATCGGCCGTTGCGCCGGCCTTCCCGGCTACGAGCGGACGAAGCCCCGCGTAGGCGCCGGCGATGTCTTTCTCGGTCAGATCGGTCTCGAACGCGGCATTGACTGCATCGAGACAGTAGGCGCGGTCGCTCGCGTCCACGCTCGGTCGATCTATCGGTCCCTCGTAGTGGGTGTCGGTTGTCCCAACGAGTACTGCGTCGAGCCAAGGGATGACGAACAGCATCCTTTTCCTCGCGGCATCGGGGATGAAAGCGGCCGCATCGCCCATGGGCAGGGTCTCCCGTCTGAAGACCAGATGGATCCCCTTCGACGGCCGCAGGCGCGGTTCCTCACCACTCTTGGTCATAGCCTCGATGGAATCTGCCCACACGCCGGCGGCCACCGCTATTTGCTTGGCCCGCACCTCGAAGCTCCGGCCCGACAGTCTGTCCTCGACCCGTGCGACACACATCTCCTCGGAGGACTCGAGATCGGTCAAGCGAGCGTAGTTGGCGAGCGCGGCTCCGTGCCGGCGCGCCTGGATGAGCACTTCCATCACGAGGCGCACGTCGTCGGTCTTGTTGTCGTAGAAGAGGAAACCGCCCTGGAGCTTGTCTTTCGGCAGCGGCGGCACTAACCGTTCCGTCTCGGCCACATCCAGGTAGCGATGAACCTTGATGTTCTTGAAGCTCGCCAGCGCGTCGTAGGTCCACAGGCCGACACCGAACATCGCTCGGCGCCAGCGATTGGACACAGGTATCACGAAGGGGATCGGTTGCACGAGATGGGGAGCGAGACGATGTAGCAGCTCGCGCTCGGTAGACGCCTCCCGCACGAGTCCGAACTCGCGCTGCTCGAGGTACCTCAGGCCCCCGTGGACGAGCTTCGACGATTTGCTCGAGGTGCCCGAGGCGAAATCAAGACGCTCGATCAGCCCGACCTTCATCCCTCTGGACGAGGCATCGAGGGCAATGCCGGCCCCCGTGATCCCTCCGCCGATCACGAGGACGTCGAGAGGATCTTTTGCACTCGCCTCGAGTCTCTCGAGGCCGGTGGCGCGAGAGCCCAGGCCCCCGCCCACCGCTACACCAGGTTGGCTGCCCACCGGACGACCGTCACGAGGCCGATGATGACGAAGACAACTGCGAAGAGCACGAGAGGCCCCATCCACCAGTCGGACTGTCGCCCGAGCGGGTCCGCCTCCGCCTCGGCGGTGCGGCGAACGACCAGCTGGGGACCGCCCAACTGGTTGAAGTGGAGGTGTGGACGCTCGCCCTCGATGACGTCCGCCAAACCCTGGAGCAGGTCGATCAGCTCCTCGTCGTCGAGCGTGAGGGTGGCCTCGGGCAGAGAATCGCCCGTTTGATCTTCTATCTTCATCGTTCTCCCATTCAAGTAGCTCCTTAGTATTGTCTCGCACATGCCGGCGGATCTGAGGCTCCTCGAAGAAGACGAGCGCGCGCTCGTGAATCTGGTGCGCGAGTTCGCCGCCGCAGAAGCGGCACCGGCCGCCGCCGGCTTCGAAGAGCGGTCGGAAGACCCGGCTCCTCTTTACTCGCAGCTTGCCGAGCTCGGCGTCACGGGGCTCCCGTTCCCCGAGGAGTACGGCGGGGGCGGGCAGGCCTATTCGACCTACCTCATGGTGATCGAGGAGCTCGCGTACGCATACGTGTCGCTGGCCATCGGGCTCTCGGTCCACACCCTGTGCGCCTTCGCAGTCAACGCCTTCGGGACGGACGCACAGAAGAAAGAGGTCCTCGAGAAGCTCGCGCTGGGGGAGTGGTTCGGCGCGTACTCGCTGTCGGAGTCCTCGTCCGGATCGGATGCGGCAGCGCTGCGGACGAAGGCAGAAAGGGTCGGCGACTCCTACCAGCTCAGCGGGAGCAAGATCTTCTGCACCAGGGGGGCCGAGGCCGACGTCGTGCTCGTCATGGCCCGCACGGGAGACGCGGGCGCCCGCGGCGTCAGCACGTTCCTCGTGGAGAAGGGCACGCCGGGGTTCGCAGGGAGCAAAAAGGAAGACAAGATGGGGTGGCGTTCGTCGCCCACCTGGGCGCTCTCTTTGGATGGAGCGGAGGTCCCCGAGTCCCGGCGCCTGGGCAACGAGGGGGAGGGATTTCGCATCGCTCTCGCGTCGCTCGATTCCGGGCGCCTCGGTATCGCGGCGTGCGCGACCGGTCTCGCGCAAGCCGCTCTGGACGCGGCCCTCTCTTTCACCGGCGACCGGGAGCAGTTCGGAAAGCCGGTCTCGGCCAACCAGGGCATCCAGTTCATGCTCGCCGACATGGCCACCCAGATCGCGGCGGGCCGCACGATGTACCGGCACGCAGCGCGCCTGCGGGATGCCGGGCAGGACTATTCGATCGAGGCCGCTCAGGCGAAGCTGTTCTGCACCGACACGGCGATGCGAGTGACCACCGACGCCGTTCAGCTGCACGGCGGCTACGGCTACGTCACCGAATACCCCGCCGAGCGCTACATGCGGGAGGCAAAGGCCCTGCAGATCGTGGAAGGCACCAATCAGATCCAGCGTCTAGTCATCGGACGCAAGCTGACCCAGCCTCGCTAGATCGAGCGCGAGCTTCCTCAGAAGCCGCGATCTGCGCTCCACTGGACCTCCGACGCATAGCTGCGCCCGTAGTCCCCGGAGTAATCGCGGTCCCAGTAATGGTGGGCCTCGTAGAGGAAGTTGCCGGCCGGATCGTCGATCCATGCGTCGGGATGGACCTTGTGCCAGCGCGCGAGCGCAGACCAGGCGTAGCCGGCAACCGACACGAGCGTCTCGTCCCCCGTCGAGCGTATGGCGGACAGGGCCTGTCGTGAAGCGCGTTCCCACACCTCGGCCGGACTCATCTTCTTCCTCGAGGGCATGCCGTAAGGCTCGGCCATGAGCGCGTACCCGATGACCCCCTCGACGTCGCCAAAGGTCCCGCTGATGCGGCGCCAGACGTCGGCGAAGTGAGCGATCGTCACCTGCTTCGAGCCGATCGTCCGCCGGACGCCCTGTGTGCCGTCGTCGAGGTAGTAAGCGCCGTAGTTATGCATGTCGAGGATGACGTCGATTCCCGCCTCCCGGGCCCTGCCGATCGTCGCCTTCAGACGTCGCACTTCGTCCTCGTCTAGAAGCCCCCCGAGCCGTGGTTGCAAACGCTCCCAGCGAAAGGGGATGCGGACGTGATCGATGCCGCGGCGGCCCAGATAGTCGAACGTGTGCTGCCAGTCGTAGTGATAGCGGGTCTGGTAACGGCCCGGGTTCTCGTTCGAGAACTTCGAAGTCTGTCTGATGATCGGGGAGCCGAACTCGCCCCCGTTGACCGTCACCCCCCGGCCATAACCGGGGCCCGACGGATGCGCCTCGAAGACCGAAGCCTGCGTATTCGCCGACTCGACACCGGATTCCGAATCACCGATCCGGTTCTCGTATATGGAGAGGTCGTAGTCGTCGCCCCACCACTCGCCGGTCGCCCATCCCGTGACCCAGAGATCTGCCGCGTCAGCGCGGCCGAACCAGCGCTCTGCTAGGGCGTTCCACTTCGAGGCGTCCCCCGAAGACGCGTCGGGCCAACCCACCTCTCCCACGTAACCACGGGAGTTGTTGTCGTCGAGCCAGGCAGTGAAGCGATCTAGCTCGTCCACAACGCGCCTCTCGAGTGCGTCTGGGCCGTCGGCGGCCGCGGCCGGAAGGGGCGCGCACAGCAATCCCAGGCCCACGCAAAGAAGGCTGACGAACATGATCTTCCCGAGCGCGCCGTAACGGCGTCTTCGAACCGACAAAGCCTCTATCCCTTTCCTGCCCCAGGTCTTTATCGGCCGAAAGATCGTCGGTCTGGAGCCTCCCGCCGAGGATGCTAGACGACCGCCACGTGGGGCGGCCGGAGCGGCACAGCATGGGATCCCTAGGATCCGAGATCTGCGAGCAGGGCTGGGGGCGTCAAATCCACACCCACTCACGCCCGGCGTGGTTGGTTGGCGACATGGCCGAGCGTCCCCAGGAAGCTCCCTCCACTCGCACGGTCGTCCGGATCGTGCTGACCGTGGTCGGCGTCTTGCTCCTTTTATACGCGGCCTATCTCGTTCGCTCCATCCTCGTGCTGGTCCTCATCGCCGCTTTTCTGGCCGTCGGGCTCGATCCGGCAGTCAGGCGCCTCGAGAAAATGGGGCTCAACCGGGGGCTCGCCGTCGCCGCCATCTTCTTTGCTGCAATCCTTTTCATCGCTGCCTTTGCGTTTGCGGTCGTGCCGCCGCTGATAAATCAGGTGACCAATTTCGCGACCGACCTCCCCACATACGTCAGGGATCTAGCGGAGAGCAACCCCCGCATCCAGGAGTTCGTGGAGGAGAACGACATCTCGACCAAGCTGCGGGAGGCCGTCGGCCAGGTCCCCACCGTGATCGGTTCGTCCTTCGGGAGCGTCCTGGGGATCGCCGGATCCGTGCTGTCTGCTCTCTTCAACGCGCTGACCGTGCTCGTCTTGATGATCTATTTCCTGCTCAGCCTGTCACGCATCAGGGCCGGATCGCTGAAGCTCGTTCCGAAGACCAGGCGGGAACGGGTCCGCAGGCTGATGGATCCGATCCTCGAGAAGATCGGCGGCTACATCGCCGGCCAGCTCATCGTCGGCCTCATCGCCGGCGTCCTCTCGTTCATCTTCCTCGCCATCGCCGGGGTGCCGTTCCCGGTCGCCCTCGCGCTGTGGGTTGCGATCGCGGCTCTCATCCCACTCGTCGGCGCGACCATCGGAGCCATCCCTGCGGTCATCGTTGCGTTCTTCAGCTCGGTCCCGCTCGGCGCCGCCACCTTGATCTTCTTCCTCGTCTACCAGCAGGTCGAGAACTACGTCATAGCGCCGAAGGTCATGACGAAAGCCGTCGATGTCTCGCCGGCCGCGGTGCTATTGGCCGCGCTCATCGGCGGCAGTCTCCTCGGATTCGTGGGAGCCCTCATGGCGATCCCCGCCGCAGCGTCCCTCAAGCTGATCACCCACGAGATCCTCATCCCGAGGGCCGAAGCGCACTAGGTTGGAAAACGGGTTCTCCGGGGACACGAGCGCCCTCGGGAGGGCCACCCGTCCGGATCGAGCGGCTAGTGCGGGGGAGAGAGGCGAGGGCGCCTTTCGAAGGGCGTCGAGAGCACGATCGTGGATTTGGTCACGACCTCGAGCTTCGCCCTCAACGCGTCGAGGAGCTCCTCGAGCGCCCTGGTCGACGGCGCTCTCACGATCAGGGCATAAGAGTTGTCACCGGCGACCGAGTAGCACGACTCGACGAGATCGAACTCGGAGATCTTTGCCGGTATGTCGACCGGTGAGGTGGGTCGCAGAGCGAGGCTCACGAATGCGGTGATCGGCAGGTCCACCTTGTCGAAGTCGATCTCGGCGCGATATCCCCTGATGGCCCCGTTCTTCTCCAGCTTCCGGACGCGGTCGTGGACCGAGGAGGCCGCAAGACCGACTCGCCTGCCGATATCGGAGTAGGTGAGGCGGGCGTTTTGCTCGAGGGCCCCGAGGATCAACCGATCAAGCTCGTCCATCTCCGAATATCCTTCCGTGAAAAGGGTAGATTGCCTAACGAGATTCAGTTAAGCTATCCGACGGCCGAAGAGACATCAAGTGCCCGCACCTGGGGGCACGACCTGAGGAAGGAGCCGCTCGTGGAGGACGCGCTTCAGACGACGTCCCTAGCGCCGCGCCGTATGCCGGTCCAAGCTGCCGAGCAGCCCTATCGCTACAAGTCCTCGAGCGAGTTCCTCGAGCCGGACTGGCGCCGGCTCCCCGGTTACAAGAACGTGACGGAAGAGGAGTGGCTGAGCGCGAAGTGGCAGCGGCAGCACACCGTGAAGAACCTCGATGGCCTGCAGAGGGTCTTCGCCGATCTCATCCCGGCCGACCTCGTCGAATCGATCCGTCGCGACCAGGACGAGCGGGCCACGATGTCGATGCTGATCCCGCCGCAGATGCTCAACACGATGAACGAGAGCGACCTGTGGGGAGACCCAATTCGGCATTACATGATCCCGGCCTTCGCCGACCGCGACCCAGTGTGGCCGAGTCACCCCCTGGCGGAGCGCGACAGCCTCCACGAAGCCGACATGTGGGCGGTCGAGGGCTTGACCCATCGCTACCCCACGAAGGTGCTCGCGGAGCTGCTGACCACCTGCCCCCAGTACTGCGGGCACTGCACTCGCATGGACTTGATCGGCAACAGCGTGCCCCAGGTGCTAAAGCACCGCTTCGAGCTGAAGCAGAAGGATCGATACGAGGCGATCCTGGAGTACCTGCGAGCGACCACGACGGTTCGAGACGTGGTCGTATCCGGAGGAGACATAGCGAACCTCCCGATAGCTCACGTCGAGCACTTCGTCTCGGCGCTGATCGAGATCCCGCATATCAAGGACATCCGCCTCGCGACCAAAGGCCTGATGGGGCTGCCCCAGCACTTCCTCCAAGACGAGGTCCTGTTCGGACTCGAACGGCTTGCGCGAAAGGCGGTCGACCACGACGTCGACCTCGCGGTTCACACGCACGTGAACCACGCGCGCTCGGTGACGCCTCTCGTTGCGAAGGCAACGAAGAAGCTGTTGTCGATGGGCTTTCGCGATGTGCGCAATCAGGGGGTTCTGATGCGTGGTGTGAACAACACTCAGGAGGGCTTGCTCGATCTCTGCTTCGCGCTTCTCGACAGGGCAAAGATCATGCCTTACTACTTCTACATGTGCGACATGATCCCGAACTCGGAGCACTGGCGGCTTGCCGTGCACGAGGCCCAGGAGTTGCAACATTCGATCATGGGCTATCTGCCAGGCTTCGCCACCCCCAGATTGCTATGCGACGTCCCCTTCGTCGGAAAGCGCTGGGTCCATCAGGTGGACTCGTACGACCGGACGCTGGGCATCTCTTACTGGACGAAGAACTATCGAACCGGGATCGAGCACGGCGATCCGGACGCTCTGGTCAAGACGCACGCGTACTACGACCCGATTTCCACGCTCCCGGACGAGGGTCGTCGCCTCTGGGCCGAGCGCCCGGCGCGGCCGGCAACCGCCTAGAGGCCGATGGAGCGCTTCGGTACTCACCGCTCGGTCGAACCCCCGGGCGTCTTGCCCCAGCAGGCCCGCGTCCTCGACGCCACCTCGCCGATCAGGCCGGAGGAGGTGGGAATCGACGTCGAGTACCTCAACATCGATTCGGCTTCGTGGCATCAGCTGCGGGAGGTCACGGGAGGTTCCGCCGAAGCCATGCAGCAGGCAGTCCTCGACATCGTCTCGGAGCGCGGCAAGATGCAGAACCCCCAGACGGGCTCAGGAGGGATGCTCGTCGGAAAGGTCCGCGAGATCGGGGCCCATCGCATGGAACCGAAACCGGGGATGCGGATCGCAACCCTCGTATCGCTTACCCTCACGCCTCTCGTGATCGACGAGATCATCGATCTCGACCCGCCCTCTGAGAAGGTCCGCGTCGCCGGGCGAGCCATCCTGTTCGGATCTGGCATCTACGCGGAGGTACCTGACGACCTCGACGACGAGCTGGTCCTCGGCGTCCTCGACGTGTGTGGTGCCCCGGCCTGGGCCGCACGTCTCTGTCGGCCGGGGATGCGGGTCGCGGTGCTGGGAGCGGGGGGGAAGTCCGGGATGCTCACGTGCGCCCAGGCAAGCCGCTCGGTCGGCCGGGGGGGGCGCGTTCTGGGGTTGTGCTGGCCGGAGAGCACCCTTTTGGCCGCCAAGGACGCGGGGGCCGAGGCCCTGGCGGTCGACTGCACCGACCCGATGGCCGTCCACGACGCGGTGGCCGAAGCCTTCGAGGGCTCTTATGCGGATCTCGTCTTCGTCTGCGCCAACGTGCCCGGGTGCGAGGGCGGGGCGATCCTCGCGGCCGAAGATGGGGGATCCGTCGTCTTCTTCTCGATGGCGACCTCGTTCACCTCGGCGGCCCTGATCGCAGAGGGGCTCGGGAAGTCGTGTCGGATGGTGATCGGAAACGGGTTCGTACCGGGTCACGCGAAGTTGGCTCTCGACCTCGTCCGAGGAGACCCGAGGCTGAGCGAGAGGCTCTCGCGATGACGACGACGCTGTTCGGCGGCGGGCGTGTAAGGACGGCAACCGGCACGGGCGCACAATGGGTCCTGGTCGAGGACTCGACCATCTCCGCTGTGGGGACCTCCGAGGCCCCGCCGGCGGACAGGACGGTGGATCTCGACGGAGCGACCCTCACGCCCGCTTTCTGCGACGCACACGTGCACCTACCGGCAACCGGTCTCTACGCACAGGGAATGGATTTCCGCGGGGAGCACTCGCGTGCCCGGATCCTCGACGCGTTCTCGGACAAGGCTCGGGATCCCGAGGCGATCCTGTTCGGAGGGAACTTCGAAGACCCGCTCGATCAGCCCCTGGCCGCCCGGGAGCTCGATGCCGCCGTCGGCCAAAGAGCCGCTTTGCTCGCGCGCGCCGACATGCACTCCTGCATAGCTTCGACGGCACTCCTGAACGAGCTCGAGCTCGATGACATCGACGGCGTCGACCGCGATGAGAACGGACATCCCACCGGCTACCTCCGCGAGCACGCCGCGGCCGAGGCTTGGCGGTGGTTCGACGCTCACATGTCCCCCGAGCAGCAGCGCGCCGCAGTGGAGGCCGCCGCATTGCGCGCTTACTCGAAGGGCGTCGGCTCGGTGCACGAGATGTTCGTGGTGGAGTGGCGAGGGTGGTCCTCCCTCGAGGTATTCCTGGCGGCCGCGGACGATCTGGCGCTCAACGTCAAGACGTACGTGGCGACGCCCGAGGTCGAGCGCGCTCTGGAGCTGGGCCTTGACTGCGTGGGAGGCGACTTCTTCCTCGACGGGTCCTTCGGCACCCACACGGCATGGCTTCAGGAGGCCTATGTGGGAGAACCGCCGAGTGGCTCATCGGCGTGCGGGACGTCCTACCGGAGTGACGAGGAGCTGCTCGAGTTCTTCACGCTCGCCCAGCGCGCCGGCTTACAGGCGGGGGTTCATGCAATCGGCGACGCCGCTATCGAGCAGGCGATCAGGACGTGGGAGAAGGTGTCGGAGGCATTCGGCGTCGAGCAGGTTAAAGCTGTCGGCCACCGGATCGAGCACTTCGAGTGCGCGAAAGACGAACACATCCACAGAGCAGCTCGACTCGGATTGAGGGCAAGCGTGCAGCCGGCCTTCGACGCCTTCTGGGGTGGGACCGAAGGCCTCTACGCACAGCGCATAGGGGAGGAACGGGCGCTCGAGATGAATCGCTTCGCGAGCATGCAGAAAGCCGGCCTGATCGTCGGGGCGGGATCCGACTCGACGGTGACGCCTCTCGACCCCTTCCTGCAGATGACGGCTCTGCGTGCGCATCACCTCCCGGAGGAGTCGATGTCGCCGTCGGCTGCCCTAAAGACCCACACGCTGGGCAGTCACGCTCTCGCCCGTCACCAGGACAAAGCTGGAAGCCTGGCCGCCGGGATGCGGGCCGACCTTGCGCTGCTGGACCGGGACCCGCTCGAAGTCGATCCCGACGAGCTCTTGAAGACGGAGGTCCTCGGGACCTGGATAGCGGGCGAGCGCGTCTGGCCGCAGAGCGACGCGGAGACGGCATGACACGGTCCGGGGATTTCGTCAGGCCGATCGGCCGCCTGCGCGTAGATGCGGACAGCGTCGGTGAGTGCAGGGACCTGGCGCGCCAGATAGCTCGCCCGATCGAGGAGCTAGCGGGTGCCAACTCGACCGTGTCCATCGAGCGCGCCTGCCTCCGACTGGTCGGAGTCGACGGTGTGGAGGGCGAGGGGACGGAGGCCGTTCCCATACCGAACCGCGTCGTCGACGAGATCGGCACATCGGTGGGCCTTCAGAGAGGCGTCTTGTTGCCGTTCTTCCACGCAGTGGAGTCGGGCTGCGGCGACATACAGAGCGCGGCCGAGGAGATCGCCGCAGGGTCCATTCGCCCCGAATGGCCGGAGGGCATCGACAAGGACATCGCCCTCGAGCGGGCGTCGCGCGAGGCAGAGCGCGCGGTCGATGGCATAGCAGCGGCAAGCGCCTCCCGGCGTGATGCAATCGAGGCGACCGGCGACTCGACGAAGCCGTGGCTCTACCTCATCGTCGCCACGGGCAACATCCACGAGGACATCCCGCAAGCACAGGCCGCGGCGCGCAACGGAGCCGACGTGATCGCGGTCATCCGCTCTACGGGGCAGTCCCTTTTGGATTACGTCCCCTACGGGGCAACGACCGACGGCTTCGCCGGCACGTTCGCCACCCAGGAGAACTTCCGCTTGATGCGGGCCGCGCTGGACGAGGTCGGCGAGGAGCTCGGCCGCTATATCCGGCTGACCAATTACGCCAGCGGATTGTGCATGCCCGAGATCGCTGGGATGGCGGCCATGGAGCGTCTCGACATGATGTTGAACGATTGCATGTACGGCATCATCTTCCGAGACATCAACATGCAGCGGACGTTCATCGACCAGCACTTCTCTCGGATGATCCACGCTCTCGCCGGCATCGTGATCAACACCGGCGAGGACAATTATCTGACAACGGCGGATGCGGTCGATGCGGCTCACACCGTTCTCGCCTCACAGTTCCTCAACGAGCGACTCGCGCTGGCGGCAGGGCTGCCCGAAGAACAAATGGGTCTGGGCCACGCGTTCGAGATCGACCCCGCCGTGGACGATCAGATCCTGCTCGAGCTCGCTCATGCCCAATTGATCCGGGAGTGTTTCCCGAAAGCGCCTCTCAAGTACATGCCCCCGACCAAGCACATGACGGGCGATGTCTTCCAAGGATTTCTCTACGACGGGATGTTCAACCTCGTGGGAGCTGTAACGGGTCAGGACATCATCCTTCTGGGGATCATGACCGAGGGGATCCATACGCCTTTTCTGTCGGACCGGGATCTCGCTCTCGATAACGCCCGCTACGTCTTCCAAGGGGCCGCCGGCCTTGCGGGCGAAGTCCGCTTCGAACCTGGGGGCCGCGTAGAGCGGCGCGCCGCACAGGTGCTCGAGGAATGCCGGCAGATGCTGCACAAGGTTGCAGACATCGGGATGTTTGCTGCAATCGAGGCCGGCATGTTTGCCGACACCGTCCGCACGAGAGAGGGCGGCAAGGGCCTCGACGGCGTGATCGAGCGGGCTCCGGACTACGTCAACCCGCTCGTGGACCTCCTCGGCCAAAGAGTGGGACGTTAGCCGTGGCCGAGATCAGGCCTTACGGCGACGCCACCGACGACGGTCAGGTCCAGACGTCTTTCACCCTGCCCATCGGCGAATCCGAGCGGGCCCGTCAAGCGGCCCTGAAGCTGGCTCAGAAGATGGGCCTGCAACGACCGCAGGTCGTTCATATGAAGGCGATGGGACCGAACTTCACCTTCTTCATCGTGTACGGCCGGAGCATCCATCGCATAGACCCCGAGGAGCTCGTGATCGAAGAGCGTGACTTCCCGCTCC
The DNA here is from genome assembly GCA_030863485.1 of Actinomycetota bacterium. The sequence continues at coordinate 2,630 of JALZBR010000114.1, read as the reverse complement.
TCTCGTACCAAGAGGTGAACCGATTGATCCGCGAGCGCCTGAAGCGCCAGCTGTCGGTCGTGGGGGCGTGCACGGGAACCGACGCGCACACGGTTGGGCTCGATGCGATCCTCTCCATGAAAGGGTTCGCCGGGGATCACGGTCTCGAGTACTTCACCGAGATGCGAGTGGCCAACATGGGGGCGCAGGTGACGCCCGACGAGATCGTGGCGACGACCCGTCGGGAGCAGGCCGACGCAGTATTGATCTCCCAAGTCGTCACCCAGCGCGACGCACACATCTTCCACCTGAAAGAGGTCCGCGACGCGCTCGTCGACGCCGGCCTGAGGGACGGCATCGTTCTCGTGGGTGGGGGGCCGCGCTTCTCCTCCGACCAAGCCGCGGAGCTCGGTTACGACAGGATCTTCGGTCGGGGGACGACCCCCAGCGAGGTCGCGGGCTATCTCACGACGGCCGTCCTCGAGAAGCACGGTGTCCGGGTCTCCGCGACCGCCGACCGAGCGCCCCTGGCGTGACCCAGACGATCGAGGCCGTCCATCGTTTGCGGCTCTCGCATGCCGACGCCCATTACGGCGGGAACCTGGTCTCGGGGGCCCACCTGATGGAGCTCTTCGGCGATATCGCTACCGAGCTATGCATCAGATCGGACGGCGACGAGGGGCTCTTCGCCGGCTACTCGAACGTCGAGTTCCTCGCGCCCGTGGTCGCCGGCGACTTCGTGGAGGTCCGGGGCGAGATCACTCGCACAGGCACGACCTCCCGGGAGATGGAATTCCGGGTATTCAGGTACGCTCGTCTGAGGCCGGATGTCTCGACCTCGGCCGCAGACCTCGAGGCCGAGCCCGAGTTGGTCGCCCGAGCAACGGGCACGTGTGTAGTGAAGAAAGATCGACAACGCAATGGAGATAACGATCGCCCCGAGTGATCGTGAACGGACAGCGATCCCCGGGTGATCGCGAGAACGACAGCGATCGTCTCGACGATCGCGAGAACAAAGGGGTGATGCATGAGAAGAGTCGATGGGATCCGGGCGGTCACATATGACTGCTGGGGAACGCTGCTGAAAGACCACGACTGGGAGGGCGCCATGACTCGAAGAGCAGGCGCCCTTTCTCGTTACGTGGACCTCGACGCCGAGCAGGCCCAGGCACTGCTGAAGGAAGCGTGGGACAAGCACGACGAAGCCTGGCGACAGGTAGAGACCTTCGGGCCCGGGCGCATGGCGGCCTACTGCCTCGAGAAGCACGGGATCGAGGACGACGAGGCTCTGGCTTCGCTCACCCGTGAGTTCGAAGAGGCCAGCCTGGCCGGCGGAGTCGACGCCGTCGAAGGCGCCCGGGAGACCATCACCGCTCTGAAGGAGAACGACATCCGCATCGGGCTCGTATGCGATACGGGAATCACCCCCGCCCGGGTGGTTCGCGAGCTACTCGACAAGGGGGGTTTGCTCGAGAACCTCGAGGTGCAGTGCTTCTCGGACGAGGTGGGCGTCCCTAAGCCGGGCAATGACATCTTCGCGAAGGCCCTCGCCGGACTGGGCTGCCGTCCGCCGGAGGCCGTGCACATCGGTGATCTAAGGCGCACCGATATCGCCGGCGCGCACGACATAGGGATGCACGCGATCCGCTTCCGAGGTGTGCACGACGACCGCAGCGACGCGACCGACGCACACATCGTCATCGACCGGCACGAAGAGCTCCTGGAGATCATCGGGCTGGCCTGAGTCGGCCCAACAAGACCCGATTGTCAGGCGCTTCGGAGGAGCTTCTCCGCCGGATCGAGATCGAACGGATGCCCCACCTTCACGATGAAGTGCTCGACGCCGGCGTTCAGGTAAGCGTCGACGTCGCCGACCTCGTCCGCATCCATCAGTACGGTCCGCTCGATCGAGGCCGGGTCGCGTCCGGTCTTCTCGCACCACGAGTCAAGGACGGCGTTCTTGTGCGCGTAGACATGAGGCGGCCCCCACGAGTTCCACATGTCGGCGTGCTCGGCTACCAGCCTCAACGTGACCTTTTCGCCCGCGCCTCCGATCAGGATCGGCAGCCGGCCGACCGGTGGGGGATTCAGCTCGCCCAAACGAGCCTTGATGCGGGGTAAGGCGGCACGGAGCGACCGCAGACGATCGGGGGCCGTGCCGAACTCGTAGCCGTACTCCTCGTAGTCGCGCTCGAACCAGCCCGCTCCCAGACCGAGGACCGTCCGACCCTCACTGAGATGGTCGACTGTTCGGGCCATGTCGACCAAGAGCTCGGGATTCCGGTAGGAGTTCGAGCTGACCAGGATGCCGATCTGAGCCTTCGCCGTATCGACGGCACAAGCCGACAGCAGCGTCCAACCTTCGAAATGGTTGCCCTCGGGATCTCCCCACAAGGGGAAGAAGTGATCCCAGGTCCAGATGCTGTCGAAGCCCAACTCGTCCGCGCGCCGCCACGCCGCGCGCAATTCCTCGACGGTCGTGTGCTGCGGATGTAGCTGGACACCGACCTTGAAATCGCTCACGGTCGCTTAGGCTCCGGTCACCGCGAGGACGGGCTCATCCGGCACAGAGGCTGCCGGACGCCGGACAAGACGGCGGAAGTGAGCCAAAGCCTGCGCCGTGACCTGGTCCATGTTGTAGTACTTGTACG
>JALZBR010000101.1 GCA_030863485.1 Actinomycetota bacterium | reverse complement strand
GCGCCAGAGCTCGGCGATCTGTGCGAGATCGAGGTCGAACGAGCTGCTCTTCAGAAGCTCGAAGCCCTCTCCGTAGGCCTGCATCAACCCGTACTCCACGCCGTTGTGAACCATCTTGGTGAAGTGCCCGGCCCCCGGCGGCCCGACATGCGCGTATCCCCCCTCGGGAGCGAGCGTCTTGAATATGGGTTCCAGGCGGGCAAAGGTTTGTTCGTCCGAGCCGACCATCAGGCAGTAACCCTCCCGCAGCCCCCAGATGCCCCCCGAGGTGCCGGCGTCGACGAGCGCTAGCCCCTTTTTCTCGAGGGCCGACGCGTGCGTCATGGTGTCGGTGTAGCGGGAGTTGCCGCCGTCGACGATGGCGTCGCCACGGTCCATTAACGTTGCAAGCGTGTCGATGGTCTTGGCAGTTATCTCTCCCGCAGGCACCATGACCCAGACCGCTCTCGGAGGTTCGAGCTTTCCGACGACGTCTTCGATCGAGTCCGCCGCTATGCCGCCCTGCTGCGCCGTGCGCTCGACAGCGTCCCTCTTGACCTCGTAGCCGACGACCTCGTGACCCCCATGCACGAGACGCAGCGTCATGGAGGCGCCCATTCGCCCGAGCCCGATCATGCCGATCCTCATGGTGGCCCCTTTCCGCGCGCTCAGACCAGCTGCATCTGTTTTAGCGTTTTTCTGTAGAGTCGGTGACATGCGAGGACGAGTCGCCGAGCAGCTCGTCAGGACGCGGCTGTTCGGTCCAAAACTTCGTCTGCGCGTCGATCTCCACGGCGTGTCTGTGTTCGGTCCCGGCGACGAACGCACCCTCATCCGTTGGGAGTGGATAAGGGAGGTGAGCTGTGGGGATGGCGTGGTCGTACGGTCGGACAGCGCCGAAGTCCATCTTCCCAGCGGCGCCTTCGGGATGGACGCCGAAGAGCTGGCGCATCACCTGGAGGAGGCACGCTCGATCGAAAGACGCCCGGAAGTGATCGCCTCGCTGGCGGGTTCCTGACCGCTTGGTCCCTCGGCGGGCGGTCTTGACAGGCACATGAGCGCAGCCGAAACTGGCTCGTCAAAAGGGCGGGAGGCCTTGCGAGAAAACCAACCACCACCAGCCAGGGCGGTCGGCGTGCCGGAGGCGCGAGACATTCCGCCCCTTCCTATCCCCGTCCCTCGCCGCTCCCGGGCGTTCGCAAAGTGCGCGGCTTACACGTGAGCCCGCGCATGCGACGCGTTGTGCTCGCCCTTTGGCTGGTTGCGGCAGCCGGGCTTCCGGTTTCCGCGAGCGCGACACACAACGGCGACGCCCACAGAAACATGCAGCTGCTCGCGACCGTTCCCCCCGAGACGTCGCTGGGTCTGCCGGGGAACACCTACCAGTCCGACCTTGCCTTCTGGGGCAATCGCGCCTACGTGGGCAATTACGACGGCTTTCGAATCTTCGACATCTCCACTCCCGCCCGGCCCCGGCGCCTCAGCAGTTACACCTGCCGCGGACCCCAAAACGACGTCTCCGTCTGGCGGAACCGTCTTCTCTTCCTGTCGATCGATGCTCCTCAATCCGATTCCCCCGATCCGGCTGCGCCCAACGGCGCCTGCACTGGAGATGCACTCGTCGACCCGGAAGACCCGCGCAACTTCGAAGGGATTCGCATCTTCGACGTGCGCGACCCGGCAAACCCGAGGTTCGTCAAGGGAGTGGACACGGACTGCGGCTCGCACACCCATACGCTCGTGCCGGATCTGTCCCGCAACCGCATCCTTCTTTACATCTCTTCCTACTCGCTGGAGGTGGGACCCGTCTGCGGCCCGAACACCAGCGGGCGCGACGGTGAGTCCAATCCCCGGCATGCCCAAATCTCGATCGTTGCAGTGCCGCTCGCGAATCCCTCAGCGGCCAGGGTCATTGCAGAGCCAAAGCTCGATCATCCGGCCTTCGGGGCGGATCCCGAGGACTCCGGCTCCAACCCCAGCATCGGTTGCCACGACATCAGCGTCTTCCTCGACCTCGACCTCGCCGCAGCATCGTGCATGAGCAACGGACAACTCTGGGACATCTCCAATCGGGCTCGTCCCAAGACACGCCGCTCTGAGGGGGCGAAGTTCGTCGATCTCAGGCAGGTCCAGTTCTGGCACTCCGCCACGTTTAGCTGGGACGGCAAGATCGTCGTCTTTGGCGACGAAAGCCTGACCGGAAGCTGTCTGAGCACGAGGGAGGGGCACGGTCGCCTCTGGTTCTACCGCCGCGCCAGGTTCACGCGTCCTGTCGGCTCGTTCATGATCCCGCGGCCTCAAGTCGGGACCACCTCCGCGACCGACCAATATTGTTCGACCCATCTCTTCAACGTGGTGCCGGGGATCAGGCGCTATCTGCTCGCCAGCTCCTGGTACATGGGCGGCACGAACGTCGTCGACTTCACCAACCCGGCGAGACCGCGAGAGATCGGCTTTTACGACGCGGCTCGCTCGGAGCTATCCCTCGCGTCGATTGGCGGAGCGTGGGCGTCTTACTGGTACAACGGCGTCATCCCGTCCAACGACATCGATCGGGGCTTCGAGATCTTCCGCTTCACGGGCAGGGCGACGAGGGGGGCCGCGCGGCTCCCGTTCTTGAACCCGCAAACTCAGCACGATCTTCAGCGAGGCCGAGCCGGCAGGTCTTGACGCAGCCGACGCTTCTTGCGTAGGTCGCATTGCCGGCTCGCCGCTTTCGCCCGCTATGAGCGCGCTGGCGATCGAAGGTGGACCTGTTGCGCGAAGGCGTGGGTAGTCTGGCTTCGTGAGCAAGAAGCGTCAGATCGCGCTGCTGGGCGCGGTCGTCCTCTTCTTTGGATTTCTCTATCTGGCCGGGCCGCCCCGAGCGTTCGAGGGCCAAGAGGCTCGCTGGAAGGAAAGGACGATCGCGGGCCGCGGCATCGACAAGGTCGCCGTGATCGAGATCCAGGGCGAGATCGTTTCCTCCGCCGGGGGACTTCCTGCGGGCCTGACTTCGGCGACCGCAGCGGAAGACCTGACCTCCCAGCTGCGGCAGGCGCGCAACGACGATGCGGTGAGGGGGGTGGTTCTTCGCCTGAACACGCCCGGCGGATCGGTCGTCGCGTCCGATGAGGTGCTCGCCGAGCTGCGCGAGGTACGTCGCAGCGGCAAGCCGATAGTTGCTTACCTCGGGGAGATGGCGGCCTCGGGAGGCTATTTCGTGGCCACCGGAGCCGATCGGATCATCGCCAACCCGTCCTCTCTCACAGGCTCGATCGGAGCCATCATGGTGCTTTTCAATCTCGAGGAGGCTGCGGGCAAGCTGGGCGTTGAACCCGTGATCGTCAAGGCCGGTCGCTACAAGGACATCGGATCGCCGTTCAGAGACATGGGGCCTAGCGAACGGCGCATCCTGCAGAGGCTGATCGATGGCGCTTACAGGCGCTTTGTCTCAGTCGTCGCGAGGGGCCGAGGGCTTTCGCTCGCGAAGGTTCGCAGCATCGCCGACGGGCGCATCATCTCCGGCGGCGAGGCAAGAGATCTGCGTCTCGTCGATTCCCTGGGAGTCTTCGACGATGCGCTCGACGCCGTCCAGCGACTTGCCGGACTCGAGGACGCGAGGGTCGTCGAGTACCGGGAGCAGCAATCGTTCGTCGACCTCCTAATAGGGATGCGCACAAGGGTCAATCCCGTTGAAGAGGTGCAGCGCTCCTTGGGAGCGACGGGTCCCGCGCTCAAATACCTCTACACGCCGTGAGGCCGCCGGCGCGCGCCGAGGGATACGTCTTCGCCGGATTCTGGCCGCGTCTCGGGGCCATGTTGGTCGATGTCTTGCTCGCGCTGGTTTGGGGATCGGCTTTCCGCCCTGCCTATCAACGCCTTTTTCCCGATCCGCCCGTCCTTGGGTCCTTTACCG
>JALZBR010000074.1 GCA_030863485.1 Actinomycetota bacterium | reverse complement strand
GGAACCCCCGCTCCACCCGTCACGGAGACGGGCACCGGGCGCCTTCCGGCATGACCGCTAATTGCAGCAGCCCGGACCATGAGACCCGGCATTCGTAAGTTCGCTCTCGCCACGCATCTCACGTTCTCAGTGGGTTGGATCGGCACCGTCTTCGCTTATCTGGTTGGCTTTCGCCGAAAGGACCAGCCGGGATGCGGACGTCGTTCGAGCGGCATGGACGGCTATGGAGCTGACCGGCTGGTTTGTAATCGTCCCGGTCGCCGCCTTTTGACTCCTGCCGGCCGTAGTAAGGGCTCTCGGCACCAAATGGGGCTTGTTCCGCCACTACTGGGTACTGTTCTCGTTTTTACTCACCATCTTCGCCAACGGTCGTCCTCGTTTTTCACATGCCCTTCGGTGAGCGCGGGTGCCGACGTAGTCCGAGGAGCGGAAGGACGCGTTCCAGCCGGACTTGGAGGCGACCTCGTCCATCCGACGCTGGGACTTGTCGTGTTGCTCGCGATCCAGGTGATCAATGTGTATAAGTCTCAGGGCATGACCCCGTACGGGTGGCGCAAGCAGCAGAAGCAGCGCAAATGATTTGGATAGGTCCGCGATGGTCACATCCTTTCGGCGGGCGCCGCCCGTCGGTGCGGCACGGTTCGCCTGCCTGCTCCGCCCTGGACTTGTCTAAGCGCTGCTTGCCTGCGCGTGCTCACGAAGCGCCCGAGCACTCCGAGCTCTGATGCCGCCGGGACGATGAGCTGTGCCTAGCTTCGGCGCATCCGCCGCTTGGGGGCTGCTCGTCGCAGGGAGTCTCGTGGCGGGGGCCGTGGTTGCAGCATTGTTCCGGATTCCAAAGCGTTTGGCTGCGTCCATATCAGCATTCGGCGGGGGGATTCTGCTTGCGGCTGTGGCGGTTGACCTCGTCCCCGAGGCGGCCGAGCACGCCGGACGATTGCCGACTGCCGTCGGTCTGCTCACCGGAACCATCGTCTTTGTCGCGGCCGACGCGTGGCTTACCCGTGACAACTCGATGGAGGCCACGCGTCGGTTCCGCCACGCGATCGCCGCCGGCCGCTCGATGACCCAGAGGCCGGCTCACAGCGAGGCTGCCCGAGGCGAGTCCATCGCTGCGGGTCTCTTCGTCGATGGGGTCCCTGAGTCGCTCGCCCTTGGGTTCACGGTGGCGGAGGGGTCGCTCGCGCGGGCACTGCTGGCGGGGATTGTGATCGGCAACGTCGTCGAGGCGTATGGAGCCGCGCAACCGATCATTGCGGGAGGGCACCGCCGCAGCTTTGCACTTGGGCTGCTGGCCGGGATCGGTTCAGCTCTTGCTGCCGCGACCATTGCCGGAGGGACTCTGCTAGCCGGCGCAGCGCCGCCGATCATAGGATCGGCGCAGGCGGTGGCGGCCGGCGCCGTGCTCGCGGTTGTGTCTATCTCGATCATCCCGCACGCGTTCAACGAGGTCAGCCGGCTGTGCGCCTTTGGTGCCGCATCTGGCTTCGTGGCCGGCTTCTTGTTGCACTAACGCGATATGCGTTACCGCCTGCGATCGGCCGATCAGCGGCCATCCTCGATCAGGACCGCGCCCCACAAGAGGGTGGGAGCGATCTTTCCCTTAAGCCCCCAAGGTCCCAGCAGCTGTATCACTCTTTTCTGTTCGCGCCGCTCATCGAGGCAATTTTTGGTCGGCCCTGCCACTTGAAGGGGAGCTCGATTTCAACGAGGTGCCCATTCTCGAGGAGTCCCTCCAGCGCGCCGAGCAGCGCTACGGGTGTGTTTCGGCTGGTGCTCGTTCCGTCGGTTGGTTCCGATCTGCCCTAGCCACACGGCAATCTCTAACCCGTTACGTTCCGTCGGGGTGGGCGTTCCCCCGGTCGCCGGTCTCGGCTGGTCTCTTGAAGTTGCGCCCTATCTCAGAGGCATACTGACGGCCAAGGTTCTCTGAGTTTTCCCTGAGCCAGTCCGTCAGGCGAATTTGGCCGATCGGATCCTCGCTCGATACCACGAGGTTGGCCATCAGCCCCTCGAGCTCCTGCCGAGTGAGAACCACATCTCGGACAAGGAGACCAATCAGCCGAGCCATCGCCAGCGCGGCCACGGGCGGACAGTGGATGAGGCGCCTCGGCCGTCCGATCGCGAAGGCAATCGTCCTTACCATCTCCTCGAAGGTGAAAATCTCAGGACCTGCAGCATCCCTGACCACCTCCTGCGGCGTCGTACCAAGCTCCACGCTGAGCCGTGCAACGTCGTCGACGTGAACGGGCTGAATCCGGTAGCTCCCGTCCCCAGGAATGGCGAAGACCGGGAAGCGCCTGAGAATCCAGGCGATGTTGTTAATGAAGACGTCGCCTCGCCCGAAGATGACGCTCGGACGGACGATCGCGTATGACAGGCCGGACTGAACCACGGCATCTTCGACCAGGGCCTTGCCTCTGAAGTAGGGAAGGGATGAGGAACTGGACGGGTTCGTGATGCTGATGTGCACGAAGCGCCGGACGCCGGCTTCCAGGCTCGCCTGAATCAGAGTCTTGGTGTTCGTCACAGCTGCCGAGAATCCGACCCGGCGCCTCTCGAACCGAACCCAGTAAGTGTTGTAGACCGTCTCGGCTCCCCGAAGGACCTCCACAAGCTTGGGCGGGTCGTCGAACGTAAACGGAAAGGCTTGGACGGAGTCGCCAAACCCGCCCGGCTCGGGAGGGCGCCTGGTCAGGGTTTTGACGACATGCCCCCTTACCAGCAGTTCATGGGCGATCGCTCGACCTGTGTAGCTGAAGGCACCCGTAACGACAGCGACGGGCTGGGTCATCCCTGCCCTTCCTCCTCAATACAGGTGCGTCGCTCTCCAGCATCGTCAGATGCGTTGCCGTCGTTCCTCGCAAGCGGCTCATCCCGATAAAACGCAATCTTTAAAACCTCGATGACCAACAGAGATACGAGCGTTCCGGTCGCAGGGCCGGCCAGGCAGGCGGACTTCAGTTTTGCTCTGAGCACCCGGTCCACTTGCGGACCCGGCTCGAAAGGGGACAAGAACTCTCGCTTGTAGAAAGTCAGCGCCCAGGCGGCAAGGGCGGTGAGCAAGCCAACGGGGGCGCCCCAAACAACTGCCCTTCTTGCCATCGGACCGCGGGCGACGCGTACCAATAGGTAGTGGCCGGCTGCTCCCCCAAGCGTTCCGACTGCCGTGATCATCAACCCGAACCACAAGGCCTGCGGATACTTGAGACGCAGGAAGTCGGTGCGCCTCATTTCACGGACACCGGCCAGTCCCACCCCTGCAAGAGTCCCCATTCCCCCAACGGCCGACGCCATGAACCTATGGGGGCGTGTGTCGAGCTCAATGGTGAGAGTCTCTAGCTCGCGTCCGGTCAGCCGCTTCATGAAGTAAACAGACTTTGAGCGTGTTGGTCCCAATCGAGGGTCAGCGAAGTAACCCTACCTCCCTATTACTCAAGTCGACCTGGCAGAGCAGGCGATCAGAGGCAGGACGACAGCGCTGCGCGAAAGATTGCGATGGCGATCAAGAACGCCCGCCCTCCTCGCCAACCAGGCAAGCGTAAACCTGCAAACCAAACGACAGACCGGATACGGCCTCTGGGATGAGGTGGAGAAGGTACCGGCTTCGCCCGGGTTGCCCGATGGCGTCGACAACATCCTCGCCTCGGCCGCCGTCCAGCTCAATCGGTTGTCGAAACCGCTTCTCGACTGTGCTTACCAGTGCTTCGGGCATGGCAAAGAACTGCGAGGGCAGAAATTTCCTCCGGAGCTATTGACAGAATTCTGTCAACATGACAGGGTTCTGTCGAACTTCTTTAGAACTACCTCAGTTACCGCACGTTGGCTTCTGGAAAGGAGTTGATAATGCTGCAGCGCGTTGAGATGGACGACCATGTTTCCCTGTTCGACCAGCTCTCCAAGGAGGTAGGCCCTGTCACACTTGTGAACACGTTCAAGGTAGCCGCCGAGGACGCCGAGGCGCTTCTAGCCGCGTGGGCGGCCGATGCCAGCTATCTCAAGAGCAAGCCTGGTTTCATCTGGACACAGCTTCACAGGGGCATCGGGGGCAGCTCGACCTTCCTCAACTACGCCGTCTGGGAGTCGGTTGAGGCCTTCAGGAACGCTTTCTCCGATCCCTCTTTCCAGGCGACCTGGGCCAACTACCCGGAGTCCACGGTGGCATCCCCGCACCTCTTTCAGAAGGTAGCCGTGCCGGGCATTTGCGTTGATCGGTAAGCGCAACACGGTGGGCCGTTCTTGTAGTTGAGATCTCGGTCCAACTCGTCCTTAGCAACGTGTCAACAGAAGAGGCCCCTTTCCCCGCGAGGACGCCGGCAGCCGAAGCGCTTACGGCTCTCATGCTCGAGGTCTTCCGCGTAAACGGCGACCTGCTGGCACAGGGCAATCGCCTGACGAAGGCGGTTGGCCAGACGAGCGCCCGATGGCAGATCCTCGGCGCGATCCGTAGTCCGAAGTCTGTGGCTGCGATCGCAAGGGAGAGGGGACTTGCCAGACAGAGCGTCCAGCGAACTGCCGACCTACTTGCCGCCGAGGGGCTCGTCGAGTATACGGAGAACCCGGCCCACCGGCGAGCCAAGCTCGTCCGCCTGACTCCCCTTGGTCAGGAGATCCTGGGCGACATCACGCAGGCGCAAATCGCATGGGCAAACGCTCTCGCGGATGCCATGCCGGCGGGAGAAGCGGAAATAAGGCAGGCGCTCGCAGTACTGCGTCAGCTCCGTGCAGAGCTTGAAACCGTCAAGCGACCAAGAGAGGCTCAAGCGAGCGCTGCGACCCACTGAACTAACTGCCTGGCGCGTTGGGCGACGACCTGCACCGGCTGCTCGAGGAGTTCAGCTGGGCTCGAGCCCCGGCGCCAGGCCCTTCAGAGAATTCGCGAGCGGACTCACGTGGCACCGGATCTCTTCGGGCCTCTGCGCTATAGCCCCTCAACGCTCTCTTCCCTTGGCCTCTCAGACCTCGTCCTGGCCTTCACCTGAAGGTGGATGCCGCTCTAGCCTTTTGTCCCCGGTTCCCCCGTCCGGACGTCGAACGTATTTCCGCTCATACGACGCAAGGCTTCGGATGATGACATCAAGGCCGAGCTCGAATCGCTCATCGGGACCTCCCTGCCGTAAGGGCGTCCCCACTGCACCTGTATTGGGGAAGCGATCGGCGGGTAGCGACTCGAAGTATTTTCGGATCATCGCCACGATTTCCTCCGGACGCAGATTCTCGCGCGTTGTTGTACTGATCATTAGTGTCGGGAGCTTCCTTACGTCGCGTCCGCGCCGCCGCGGAGCATCGATCCGGAGGGTGGGAAGTTGCCGAGAATTACAAGCTCAGCTTGGTTCTCGGTCTCTCTTCCTAATTCGTTGTTGATTAGGACGACATAACCTGTCGCCCATATCGCCTCAGAAGGGTACGTTGACGAAGTTGTGAGCGAGACCTATCTACACGGCTATCACGTGCGAGAGAGTGAGCGCCTGCACGACCAAGCCGGAACACTGGTGGACCTACTCCATCACGACACGGCGTACCCTGCGGGGAGCGCGGTCTTAGAAGCCGGGTGCGGGGTGGGCGCTCAGACCCTCATCCTGGCCCAGCGCTCACCTGAGGCCCGATTCACCTCGATCGACGTGTCCGACGAGTCTCTGAGGCAAGCCCACAGAAGGGTCGGCGAGGCCGGAATCAAGAACGTCGAGTTCCTCGAAGCGGACATCTTTAACCCACCCTTTGCTCCCGAGTCCTTCGACCACGTCTTTGTTTGTTTCGTTCTCGAACACCTCTCGCGCCCGGTGGAGGCCCTCGAGATTCTCCGGGGGCTGCTGAGGCCCGGCGGCACCATCACGGTGATCGAGGGCGACCACGGATCGGCCTACTTTCACCCTGACAGCCCCTCGGCACGGGCGGCGATCGAGTGTCAGATCCGGCTGCAGCAGCAGGCCGGTGGCAACGCCTTGATCGGCCGCCAGGTTTACCCGATGTTGGTGAGTGCAGGGTTCGACTCGGCCCGCGCCTCTCCTCGGATGGTCTACGTCGACTCCAGCAGGCCTCACTTGGTAGAGGGCTTCACCAAGAAGACGTTTACGGCGATGATCGAGGGAATTCGCGAGGTCGCCATCACGGCCGGACTGATCGAGCCGGAGACCTTCGATGAGGGCATCAAGGCTCTACACCGAACAACCGAGGTGGACGGAGTTTTTTGCTACACCTTCTTCAAGGGCGTAGGTGAGAAGCGGCCGATATAGCAGATGCCTTGAGAACCCTCGGCGGGGCGACCGGAATATGCTCGCTCGAGTTTCAAAGCAAAGAGAGGAGGATCTGTGGCTAAGCAGGACGACAGCATCCCGCCCACCGAGGAAGAAGGGGTCTGGTGCGTAATCCACGGCCAGCCCGTGCGCATGCGGGCCCCGGAGGTTTTCCGACCGGAGGGCGTTGAGGATCTCACCTACAACAATCCCTACGGCCTAGAGATCGAGCGTGTCTGGTTCGACGGAAAGGTCGTATACGCCGTCGAGAGCGGCGAGGTGGAGATCGAGTTCGACGAGAATCGTGTGGCTCGCGGTAACAAAGTAGCTCAGGAGTACCAGGTCGTCTACGACGTTGAGCTCGATGAGCGCGGGAAGCTCAAAGACGGAAAGGAGCCGGAGCGCGTCGACGGCCAGTACAACATCTACGATTCGGTCCCGGGGATGGAGGAGTACTCGCCCCTCTGGCAGTTCAATTACGTGCTCGTGCCGGGGGATTACGAACCCAACACCCTCCGTTCGGAGGCTGACTGCCTGGATAGCGGCTACCCGATCCAGAAGAGTACGGTCGTCGAAAACTGACCCGTGCTCTGAGCGCCGCCGTGAGCGGCGCCGGCAAAAATCGAGAGCATCAGCCAGGCTAGGTCCGCCGAACAGACGGCCGCCTTCCTTAAGAAAGGCACGGCGTCTACCTGCTAGGGAAGGCGGACTTTGGTGCTGGCGTGCAGACGCCTCGTCGCCGCAATCGAGTAGCCTTTTCCTTAAGACGAAAGGGCGGGGATTGATGTCGGCTTCTCGCTGGTTCGGAGTTGGGTCCGCTGAGGGATTCGAGCCGGACGCGGGGGCCCGCGCAGCTGATGAGGCGCTCATTCGGGACGACCCCCGGCTTTTGGTCGTCTTTTGCTCCCCCTCTCATGACCTTACGGCCCTGCTGGGGCAAATCCGCGCCCGCTCGGGCCCCGTGCCTCTCATCGGATGCACCACGGCTGGTGAAATCGCGACGACGGGTTCCGGGGACGCCACCCTCGTCGTCACCGCTCTCGGCGGCGAGGACTTCGAAATCGAGACGGCCGTGGCCGCGGGGGCGTCGAACGATCTCCGCAGGGCGGGGGCGGCGGCGGCGCGCTGCCTGCCCTCCTCGGATAATCACCCTTACCGGGCTCTACTGCTACTTACCGACGGGCTGGCGGGCGATCAGCAGGAGATCGTGCGTGGAGCGTACGGAGTGTTGGGGGCCGGGGTTCCACTCGTCGGAGGCTGCGCGGGCGACGATCTCAAGATGACCCGGACATTCCAACTCTACGGTGACGAGGTCCTTACCGATAGCGTCGTTGCGGCCGGCATCGCGTCAACCGCACCTCTGGGGATCGGCGTGAGGCACGGCTGGCGCAGGGTCGGCGACCCGATGCTCGTGACTCTCAGCGATGCAAACCGCGTCTACACCCTCAACGATGAGCCGGCGCTCGATGTCTATCTCGACCATCTCGATCGGCCAAACCTTGATGACTCTGATCACGAGTGGTTCACGCGGCTCGCGCTTACGCACCCACTCGGGCTGAGCCGTCCCAGCGGGGAGGAGCAGGTGCGGTTCATAGGGGGGGCCGATTTCGATCAGCGTTCGCTGTACTGCATGGCGGAGGTCCCGCAGGGGGGACTGGTGTGGATCATGGAGGGAGACGCCGAATCGGTCCTCCAGGCGACGGACGCTGCATGTCACGATTCGTTAGCACCGCTGAACGGGCGCCGCCCGCTCGGCTTGCTCGCCTTCGACTGCATCGCAAGGCGAGGTGTATTGGACGATCAGGGCATCCGGGCCGAGATCGACCGGCTCGCGGCGAGCGCAGGGGGAGCGCCGGTCGCAGGCTTCTATACCTACGGAGAGATAGCCCGCACGAGCGGCATGCGCGGCTTCCACAACCAAACTCTGGTCGTTCTTTCGATCGCCTGAAGATGCCCGCCTCGGCGTGGTCTACGCAGCAGCTCGCCGAGTTCCTCGCGGTCGTATCTTCATGTGAAACAGAGGCGTCGGCAGCGCTTGCAGCGGTTGAACGCGCGGCGGAGGCCCTCGACGCCGAGGTTAGCGCTATCGTGAGCGGGGGGCAGCTTGTCGCCGCCGTAGGGTATCCGGAGGGAGCCGCGCCGGTTGGCGAGCTCGATGCAGTGGCGGCAACCGGGTTGGAGTGCGACCTCGATGTTCCAGGTCTAGGAGTCTGCCGGGCGGTCGGGGTCTCCCTGGAGCACCCGCCGGGCGCCAAGCTCATTCTCGCCCGTTGTGGGCGCGGCCTCACCCCTGAGGAAGCCAGCCTGTTGCGGGGCATGGCGCGCGTGACGTCCATGACGATGCGAATGCTCCGTCTGCTCGACGACGAGCGCGCCGCCCGCGAGGAAAGCGATCGCCAAGCTGCCGAGAATGCCAAGCTGCTCGCGGCATTGACCGAACGGCAGGCGCTGCTCGAGCGGCTCGCTGAAGAACAAGCTGCTCTGAGTCGCGTTGCGACGCTGGTCGCCGGCCAGGCAGCTGCCGACGACATCTTTGCAGCGGTAGCTGAGGAGGCGATCCGGTTGCTACGCGCCGACCAGGGCGGCCTCCTGAGGTACGAGCCCGACGAGTCCATAACAGTGGTGGCGAGCTGGAGCGAACGAGGCACTCACATACCGGTCGGCACACGATGTGTCCTGGACGGCGAGAGCCTTGCCGCGAGGGTGCTGCGGTCTGGGCTGCCCGCCCGCGTCGATAATTACTCGGGGTTAGGGGGGCCTTTGGCCGACCTGGTCACCGCAGTGGGGGTTCAGTCGGCGGTGGGCGCGCCTATTGTCGTGGATGGACGCATCTGGGGCGCGATGGTCGCCTCCTCGAGCCAGCCGGAGCCGCTTCCCTTAGGCACCGAGCATCGGCTTGCAGCCTTTAGTGACCTCGTAGCCACCGCTATCTCAAACGCCGCGAGCCGTGCACTACTTGCAGCCTCCCGAGCCCGCATCGTCGCGACCGCGGACGAGACCCGGCGGCGGATAGAGCGGGACCTCCATGACGGGATCCAGCAGCGGCTCGTCACGTTAGCCCTCGAGTTGTCACGGACCAAGGAAGCCGTTTCCCCGGACAGCCGCGACATCCTTGCCCACCTATGCCAGCTGGAGGACGGGCTCAAGGGCGTGGTCGACGAGGTGCGCGAGGTTGCGCGCGGGATCCACCCTGCGATTTTGACGGAGGGGGGGCTCGGCCCCGCCTTGAGGTCGCTCGCCCGACGCTCGTCGGTGCCCGTCGAGCTGGCGCTGGCATCGGTCGGGCGGTTGCCGGAACCGGTGGAGGTGGCAGCCTATTACGTCGTCTCGGAGGCTTTGGCGAATGCGGCCAAGCACGCTAGGGCGTCGGTTGTTCACGTGAACCTCGACGTGTGCGATGGGAAGCTGCATCTGTCAGTTAGCGACGACGGCGTTGGGGGAGCCAGCCCTTCGGGAGGCTCGGGAATCGTTGGACTCACCGACCGCGTCGAGGCCCTGGGCGGAACCCTTGCCGTCGCCAGTCCGTTGCGCGAGGGGACATCGATCGTCGTGGAGCTCCCGATCTAGCTCGACTCAGCATCTCGGCGGCCACCGCTTATTAGTGGTGGGTCAGCTTTCTGCCCTGCAGAAATCTCCTTCCCGCCAGCAGGTAGGCCGATTCTCTGGATGGCAGTAGCCGAAGATGGGCGCTGACGGTGCAGACAGCTGATGGGCACAGATCCATGCTGCACTTATGTCGCGCACCACGTTACTCCGCCCTACAAGCGAGGAGCCGGACCAGCGCCCTTCCCGCCTTTCTCGCCCGAGCCGCCCCGAGCGCTTAAAGGCGATCAAACGCGTCGCCGTCGGACCACCGCTTCCGACGGATCGGCTGGTGCACGAGCGCCTCGGCAAGCCGACGGCCCTGGCAGTCTTCGCAAGCGACAACCTCTCCTCCTCGGCTTACGCCACCGAGGAGATCCTGCGGGTGCTGATCCTGCAAGCAGGACTCGGGCTGGCCGCTTTTGCCCTGACCGTGCCGATCACCGTGGCGCTGCTGGGCGTGCTTGCGATCCTTCTCTTCTCTTACAGGCAGACGATCCGGGCATACCCGAAAGCGGGAGGGGCGTACCTCGTCACCCGAGACAACTTTGGGGTCCTGCCCGCCCAGTTTGCCGGGGTGGCGCTTCTCACTGACTACATCCTCACTGTTTCGGTCTCGGTTGCCGCCGGTACCGCTGCCCTGACCTCGGTGGTTCCCACCCTCTTCACCTGGCGGGTACCCGTCTCCGTCGGCTTCATTGCCCTCATCGCCTGGGGGAACCTGCGCGGGGTGAGGGAGGCCGGGCGTATGTTCGCCATCCCCACCTACTTCTTCATCACGATGATGGGCGCTCTCGCGTTGGCCTCCGCGTACCGTCTGCTCACCGGATCCCTGCATCCGGTCCACACCTTCCCCCTGCCGCAGCATGTGTTAGCCGGCGCCAGCCTGTTCGTGATCCTTCACGCCTTCGCCTCAGGCGGGGCCGCCGTCACCGGGGTGGAGGCGATTTCCAACGGGGTCCCGGCCTTCCGTCCTCCCGAGTGGCGCAACGCCAGGACGACGCTGCTCTGGATGGGGTCGCTGCTCGGGGCGATGTTCTTGACGACCTCGGTCGTGGCCTCCCGCCTGCACCTCGTCCCCGACCCGGCGGAGAAGGTGACGATCCTGGCCCAGATCGGCAGGGCGGTTTTTGGAAGCTCCGGGGTCGGCCACGTCGTGTTGATCCTGTTGCAAGGGGCGACGATGCTGATCCTGGTTCTCGCGGCCAACACAAGCTTCGCCGATTTTCCCCGGCTGGCGAGCTTCCATGCGGGCGATCACTTCCTGCCTCGCCAGTTCACGCGCTACGGCGACAGGCTCGTATTCTCCAACGGGATCATCACACTGGCGGTGCTGTCTTCCGTGCTCGTGATCGTTTTCAAAGCCAGTGTTTCCCGCCTCATCCCCCTCTATGCGATCGGCGTCTTCACCTCATTCACCTTCTCCCAGGCGGGCATGGCGGTCAGGCACCGACGCGTCAAGGAGGCTGGGTGGCGGCGGGGGATAGCCATCAATGCCACCGGGGCCGTGGTGAGCGCCCTCATGACGGCGATCATCGCGGTGACGAAGTTTGCCGACGGCGCCTGGGTCGTGTTCGTCTCGACCCCCCTCATTCTCTGGGGGCTTCTGCGGGTGAACGAGCACTACCGCCAGGAGGAGAAGGTCCTTCACGACCCCGCGCGGCGCCCTCCAGCAGACCTCCCTCGCCAGCGCGTGATCGTTACCGTAGGTCGCTGCGGGCCCAGCGACCTCTACGCCCTCGCCTATGCCAGCCGCGTCTTCCCCACCCAGGTCCACGCTGTTCACTTCGGACGAAGCGGTTCCACGCAGCATCCGTTCGTCGACGAAGAGCCGGTGGCGGGGGAGGTTCGCGAGCTAAGGCTCACAAGCGGCGACCTGGCGGCCGACCTCCGCAGCTACGTCCGGGAAATACGCAGGCAGGCGACGGCCGGCGAGGTACTAAACGTCATCATCCCGGAGACCGTGACGACCGTCCGCCCCTTCGATCTGCGCTACAT
>JALZBR010000070.1 GCA_030863485.1 Actinomycetota bacterium | reverse complement strand
GTGTGCAACCGTGCCAAACCCCGCAAGTCCTGGTATGAATCCGCGCTTTGACCCTCAAATCACGGCCTGGGTATTCCTATAATGAAGAAAGCGAGCCTGAGAAAGGCAACAGGCGCTCCTCTCACAGAGCATCGTAGACCGCATCGAAGGCGGTGGCGCCTGGCGACGGTCGGACCCGGTGACTTCGCTCTTGCTCTTGTCGCTGCCGCTGTGGTCTCCGACATCAAATTCAGAACGCGTGATCCTTCTCTCGCGCTGTCGGGGAACCTCGACTCGCAGATTGTGCTCGAACTCGCCGTCTGGGGAGCGGTCGCAGCGCGCATAGGTCTGTACGTCGTTCGCAGGGGGGGGACTGGATATCTGCGATCAGCATTTGCGAACCGCGGCTTGGCCTTCAAGACGCTGACTGCGTTCGCGGTCCTCATCTGGTTTTCGAGCTTCTATGCGCCTGCGCCGCTCTTGAGCCTCACGAGAGGCTCGCTGTGGATTGCCCTGGTAATCGTGTGGATCGTGGCCTGCCATGTGCTTCGAAGTCCGGAGCGCTTGGTTGCGTTTTGGACTGTAACTAGACGTGCCATATGGGCGACGGGCTTAGCCGCAGTCGCCGTTATTGGTATTCTGACCGGATCGCTTGCCCCCGGTGATCGTTATACATGGTTTGGTTCGCACCCGACCACCACATCGGCGGCCATAGGTCTCATCGTAATCACGCTCTTAGGGACTATCTTTGGTTCTCACGACCCCTGGTTCGATCGGCGTCTCGGTTCGTCGCTGCGGCTGGCGATGCTCGCATTGTTCAGCTGGCTCTTGATCGCAACCAAGGCGAGAGGAGCGCTGGCCGCGACGGTGGCTGCGGCAATCGTTGTGGCTGTGCTACATAGCAGAAGGGCTAGGGGGGATTCCTTCGTCGTTTTGATGGGAATCGTCGCAAGCGCCGTTGTGTTGTGGCGAGTAGCGGAATCTTTTGCTCAGGAGTTCATATTACGAAACCAGACTTCGGAACAGTTGGTCACCCTTACGGGCCGCACTGAACTTGCCGAAGGAGCATTGCCTCTCATATGGGAGCGGCCCCTACTTGGGCACGGTTACCTCGCTGCACGTTCCCTCTTCCTCGAAATCGCATGGGGGGCCGGAGAGGCGCACAACCTGCTTCTAGAGGTGCTGGTCTCAACAGGGATCGTAGGGCTGGCATTACTGTCATTCTTCTTACTGAGGCTGTTCCTGTCTCAGTTGCGCCTCGTGCGTCGACGAGGATCAATGGCCCCGCTTGGGCGAGAATCCATGTCTCTTATCGTGTTCCTGCTCGTACAGGGCGTGGTCGCCGAGGGTTTCGTTGGCGCACCGGGGATTGAAACCGTGGCCCTCCTCTGGGGCGTCATACTGTCAGATGCGGCTTCGCAGAACGAGGGACGCTCGCAAGGATCGGGACGGGAAAAACCCCACAGAATTCGCGCCCATCGACGGCAGCTAGCAACCGTAGGTGCGTCACCTAGTCAGAATTAGCGACGACCCAGCACGCGCGGTCGAGGGTGGCAGTCAAGGTCGCCATCAGCCACTTTTAGTCTCTTGCCCGCAGGGACCGCAGCGGCTCTTCTTTTGTCAGTCGTTGTGTGGCCGCCTCGGTGCGTGTCCTCACACATTGGCAGTAGACGACATACGTCTGGCAGAGAGGGCAGCACACGTCGGGACTCCTTAAGATCCGTTAGCGATCAAGCCAGGAGCGGTTCGACCGTGAGGTCGGTTGGGGATCTGCATCAGACCACGCCCCGGAGGCGACAGTGAGCGTTGCCATCGTAACCGGGGCCGCGGGGCTCGTGGGCTCGGAGGCATCGCTGCATTTCGCCAGGCTGGGAATGCAGATCGTCGGCCTCGATAACGACATGCGGGCCGTCTTCTTCGGGGCGGAGGCCTCGACCAGGTGGAACCGCCGACGCCTCGAGCAGGTCCTCGGCACTTCCTACCGTCACCATGATCTCGACATCCGCGACCGTGACGGGCTGTCTGCGATCTTCCGCCGCTACGGCGACAGCATCAGCCTCGTCATCCACGCTGCCGCCCAGCCGTCGCACGACTGGGCGGCTCGCGAACCAACCACAGACTTCGACATCAATGCCGTCGGCACCTTGAACGTCCTCGAAGCCTGCCGGCAGCACAGCCCTGAAGCCGTCTTCATCTTCCTTTCGACCAACAAAGTCTATGGAGACACCCCGAACGGACTCCCCTTCGTCGAGCTCGAGACGCGTTATGAGATCGACCCTCGGCACACTTATACATCCGGGATCCGTGAGGACATGACCATCGATGCTTCCCTTCACAGCCTGTTCGGCGCGTCCAAGCTCGCCGCCGACGTTCTCGTGCAAGAGTATGGCCGGTACTTCGGAGTACGGACCGTCTGCTTCCGAGGCGGAACACTCACGGGCGGGTCTCATGCCGCCACCCAACTGCACGGCTTCCTGGCCTACGTCATGCGTTGCGCCATGACGGGCACCCCCTACACCGTCCTCGGCTACAAGGGCAAACAGGTCCGCGACGCGATACATAGCAGCGACCTCGTGCGAGCCTTCCAGGTCTTCTTCGAAGCCCCACGTGTGGGTGAGGTCTACAACATCGGCGGTGGCCGTTCGAGCAACTGCTCGGTCCTGGAGGCGATCGCACTCAGCGAGGAGATCGCCGGCGAGTCCCTGACCTGGACGTACAACGACCTCAACCGCGTCGGCGATCACCTCTGGTGGATAAGCGACAACAGCAAGTTCCAGCAGCACTACCCGAACTGGTACCTCGAATACGACATCGAGCGCATCCTCAAGGAGATCCGCGACACGAACGAGGACCGGTGGACGCGGTGAAGTCTCTGGGCAAGCGGAACGTCCTCGGGGTGCTCGTCGACGCGCTCGACTACGAGGCAGCCGTCAACGCGATCGTGGAGTCGGCGGCCAACCGCCGCGAACTGGCCGCCACAGCGCTCGCGGTCCACGGCCTCAT
>JALZBR010000039.1 GCA_030863485.1 Actinomycetota bacterium | reverse complement strand
AGTACCGCATCCGCCTCCAGGAGCTCGCCGTGCAGAAGGTCGTGGGCGAGGAGGTCACCGTGGCTCAGGAACCCGAGGCCGAGCCCGCCCCCGTCGTGGACATCATGGAGGCCCTGAAAGCTTCCGTTTCTGAAGCGAAGAAGCGCAAGGAGTCGGAGTCGAAGTCCACGGCCAAGAAGAAGACCACGAAACGCAGGGCATCGGCGTCTTAGCCGATCAAGCGATCGTCTCGACGGTCGCGAAAACAGAGTCAGCGATCGTCTCGACGATCGCGAAAACGGAGGGAAGGGCTCCAGTGGAAACGGTATCGATCAAGATCCCCGCGTCCCCTCAATTCCTCGGCGTGCTGAGGCTCGTGGCTGCCGGATTGGCAGCACGCTTGAAGTTCACGCTGGAAGACATCGAGGATCTCAAGATCGCGGTGGACGAGCTCTCGGCCTACATAACGGGTTCCCAAGGACGGGACGGGACCCTCGACGTCCGCTTCTCGGTCGCGGAGGACCGCATTGAGATCCGGGGTCGAGCGAACCTCTCCCCCGGCGACAAGGTGCGCACCGATCTCACGGAGTTCTCCCAGATGATCCTCGAGACGGTGGCGGACTCGGCCTCGCTGGAGCAGCTCGACGGGGTCCCGGCCTTCACTCTCGTGAAATCGAAGAAGGAGTCCGGAGCCGCCCTGTCGTGAACACCGAACGCACGATGCTCGAGAAAGAAGAGGTCCGGGACCTCTTCCGCGCCTACCAATCGGCCGAGACCGAAGGCGATCGCCTCGAGCACAGGGAGAAACTGGTAGCGCAGTACATAGGTTTAGTCGAGTTCCTCGCGCGCCGATTCCGTAATAGAGGAGAGCCGCTGGAGGATCTGATCCAAGTGGGAACAATCGGGTTGTTGAAGGCCATCGACCGTTTCGACCTCGAGCGCGAGGTCGAGTTCTCGACGTATGCCACGCCGACGGTCGTAGGTGAGCTCAAGCGACATTTCCGCGACAAGGGTTGGGCGGTGAGGGTGCCGAGGCGTTTGCAGGAGCTGCACCTCGAGCTGACCAAAACCGTCAACAGGCTCGGTCAGGAGCTGGGTCGCTCGCCGACCGTCGCGGAGATAGCAGAGGCTGCCGGAACGACGGAGGAATCCGTTCTCGAAGGCCTCGAGATCGCGCAGGCTTACAACTTCACTTCACTCGACGCACCCATCGACTCCGACGACGGAGGTTCAACGACCTTCGCCGACCAGCTCGGCAGCGAAGACGAGCAGCTCGAGAACCTCGAGTACCGCGCGTCCCTTGCTCCCGAGATGGAGAAGCTTCCCGAAAGGGAGCGGCGCATCCTCTACCTCAGGTTCTTCAAGGGGATGACGCAATCGGAGATCGCGGGGCGCCTTGGCATCTCACAGATGCATGTATCGAGGCTCCTGAATCGCACGCTGATCCGTTTGCGGGACGCCCTGGCGGAACAGTGAGCCGCGGGACTCGGGCCCTTCGGGGATTCCGAGCTACCGTGGCACTCTCCCTTGTCGGAGCCTTGGCCGGCTCCGGCTGCACTCTTCACCCGATAGAGCTGGGCGAAGAACGTCCGCTTGCATTGCGATCAACCATACGCGCTGCCGATGGCTCGTTCCTCGCGCGCTTCTACAAGGAGAACCGTTCGCCGGTCGAGCTCGAAGACGTATCACCAAAGCTCGTCGACGCTGTTCTGGCGGCGGAAGACACGAACTTCTACAAGCACGCGGGTTACGACCTGCGCGCGATCGCCCGGGCCCTCGTAGTCAACATCGACGAAGGTGAAGTGGTGCAAGGCGGCAGCACCATTACGCAGCAATACGTCAAGAACACGTTCTTCCGCAATCCGGCGCGCACTTTGGAACGCAAAACGAGAGAGCTCAGGCTGGCCCTCGAGGTCGAGCGCCTGTATTCGAAGCGCGAGATCCTCGAGCGCTACCTCAACACCGTCTACCTCGGCCACGGCGCATACGGCGTACAGGCCGCGGCGGAGACCTACTTCCGACACAGCGCGGGCTCCCTGACGACGCGCGAGGCGGCGTTGATCGCAGGACTGATCAAGGCCCCTTCCGATTACGACCCCTACCTGCACCCCAAGAAAGCCCGCCAGCGCAGGCGGTACGTGCTGGACCGACTCGTAGCGACGGATCGGCTCCCGGCTCGTGTGGCCGCCCGGATAGCGAAGAGCGGGTTGGGCGTGGCGAACGATCCACCACTGCTCCGCACCCGACAGCCTTACTTCGTGGGTGCCGTGCGTCAAGAGATCCTGAACGACGAGCGCCTGGGGCCTTCGGCAGGAGCGCGCGACAAGCTCCTGCACGAAGGTGGCCTCGAGATCGACACAACCCTCGACCGCGAGCTGCAGCGCGAGGCCCAGCGTGCGGTCGAGGGCGTGCTCAACCGGCGTGGCGATCCTCAGGCGGCTTTGGTTGCCATCCGGCCGAAGACGGGCGAGATCGTTGCGATGGTGGGGGGCCGTGACTGGAGCACCTCGCAGGTGAACCTTGCTCTCGGCGCGGCCGGGGGAGGCTCAGGACGGCAGCCGGGGTCGTCTTTCAAGCCTTTGGCTGCGGCTGCCGCCATGGAGGCCGGGATACCCCTGAGCCAGGAATATGACTCGGCGCCCGCCGTGCTCGATCTGGGCCAGGGCGAGACGTGGTCGGTATCTAATGCCGAGGGACAGGACTACGGCGCGCAGCCCCTCGACGAGGCACTGGTCCGTTCGATCAACGGCGTCTACGCGCGCCTCGCCCTCGAGATCGGCGGAGGGGCCATCGCTTCTCAAGCCCGCCTCATGGGCGTCAAGTCGCAATTGCCGTCGCTGCCCTCGATCGCCCTCGGCGCCACCGAGGTGAGCGTCCTCGACATGGCTGCCGCGTACTCGACACTGGCGAACGGCGGGACGGCCGTCGAGCCGACGACGATCGAGTCTCTGCGCACGGCAAACGGCAAGATCTACGAACCCGATCAGGAAGTCATCCCCGGGGCACTGTCTGCAGGGAACGCCTACCTCTTAACTCGCGTGCTCGAAGATGTAATCGTTCGCGGGACCGGGATGGCCGCAAACATCGGGCGGCCTGCAGCAGGCAAGACCGGCACGACCGACGACTACGCCGACGCCTGGTTCGTGGGCTACACCCCGCATCTGGTGACCGCGGTCTGGGTGGGCTACCCCGAGGGCCGGATCCCGATGACCTCGGTCCACGGGGTCCGGGTGATGGGGGGAACGCTCCCTGCGCAGATCTGGCAAAGGTTCATGTCGGTGGCCCATGAGGGCGTCCCCATGCGGGACTTCGAGCTCCCACGCGAAGAGCTCGTCACGGTAGCGATCGACCCCGAGACCGGGTTGCTCGCGGCTCCGTGGTGCAAGGGCAAAGAGAAGACGATGCTGCGCCAGCTCGTGCCAACCGAGCAGTGCCCCCTGCCTCCGCCCCCGCCCGAGCCCTCTCCATCCCCCTCGCCCGAGCCCGAGGAGACGCGCTCGCCCAGCCCCAGCCCCTCCCCGAGCCCGACGGTGAAGGATCCGAAAGGCGTTGCGCCGGAAGAAGAGGCAGAGGACGGTCCGGTCGGGCCAAAGGAGGGCGAGGAGGACAAGCGCCCGTCGAAGAAGGGAGACCACTAGCCGGCTCTCACGAAGTCCAGGCCCCGGGGTTTGGGAGCGGCACCCGTACCTCTACTCGGGTCCCGGAGTCGGATGTCATCTCGAACGTGCCGTTCAACTCTTCGATTAGCGAACGGACGATCTGAAGGCCGAGGCGCGGCGCGTCGCTCACCTCGCTCGAGATACCTACGCCGTCGTCCCACACGACGGCCACTAGGTCCCCCTCCCCCATCGAGAGCTCGATCCGCACGGTGCCGGATCGACCCTCGGGGAACGCGTGCTCGATGCAGTTCTGGATGAGCTCCGCGAGCGTCACTGCCAAAGGGGTCGCGAGATCGGCGTTGAGCGGACCCGTCGAGCCCGTGACCTTGATGTCGATCTCTTGCTCGGGAAGGATCAAGCCCTCCGACACCATGCCTGCTATCCGGCGCGCGATGTCGCCGAAATCCGCTACGTCTGACGGATTCTCCGAGAGGGTCTCGTGGACTAGAGCGATCGATCCGATCCTCAATTCGCTTTCCTTGAGGGCGCTGCGCGCCTCGGGGGATCCCACCCTGCGACCCTGGAGCCGCAGCAAGCTTGCGATGGTCTGAAGGTTGTTCTTCACCCGGTGGTGGATCTCCCGGATGGTCGCGTCCTTCACCGAGATGACGCGTTCCTTGCGTCGAAGCTCGGTCACGTCACGGGCCAGGGCCACGGCCCCCACCGCCTTCCCATTCTCGATCAGCGGGACGATGCGAAAACGAACAGACGTGTCTCCCCGATCGATCTCTCCGTCGACCAGAGCGAGCGACCTCATCGCCTGCGCCGCGGGCTCTCCATCGAAGCCAAGCTCGTCCAGCAACCTCCCGGTCGCGTTGTGACCTATCCCCAGTCGGTGCAAGGAGGACAACGCGTTGGGCGAAGCCCACTCGATGCAGCCCGCGCCATCGAGGACGAACAGGCCCTCGCCGGCCCGAGGCCAGTCGCCCAAGGGCGCGTGTCTGAAGGGGAACCAGCCGTCCGCGATCATCTGCGAGATGCGCTCCGCCGCCTCGAGATAGACCCGCTCGAGAAGACCCGGCCGCCTCGATATGCCGGGACTGCCCTCCTTCGTCACAACGCCTACGACGTGATCGTCGACCTGGACGGGCACGGCATCCATCTGAACCGGTATCCCATCGATCAATACGGGCTCGTCCTGTGACCAGATCTCGGCTTCGCGAAAGGCCCTCTCCACCACCGGCTGTTCGGGCTGCGAGTAACGCCGTCCGACCATGTCCTCCGGATAGAGGGTCTGCGAGGTCAGGGGGCGGAGCTGGGCGCAGATCTCGAAGACGTCGGCGTCTGGCACCTTCACGTAGAGCAGCAGGTCCGAAAAGGAGAGGTCCGCGAGCAGCTGCCAGCAGGAGCACAGGGAGCGCAGATGCTGGACGTGAGGTTCGGGCAGATCCGTCGTATGCCGGATGCGATCGCCGAGCGTGACCATGCCCCGATGGTACGGGCGAAATAGACTCCGGTGCGGTCGGACGGCGGTGCGGCCGGATGCCGGGTCCCCCAACAGAGAGGTGCCTCAGTTGCGAATCGCGATCCTCGGTGACATCCACGGGAACCTCCCCGCGCTGGAGGCGGTCGTCGCCGACCTCGAGCGTCAGTCGGTGGACCAGGTCTGGTGCAGCGGGGACATCGGCTGGGGAGCGCCGTGGCCATCCGAATGCATCGCGATCGTCAGAGAATCCGGTTGGACCACGGTCAAGGGCAACACGGACGTCTGGATCACGGGCGACCCCCAGACCGTCACCGACCCAGAGCAAAGAGAAGAGCTGGGCGACCTTGCGTCGGCTCACGCGATCTCGCCCGAGGACGCCCAGTGGCTGATCAACCTGCCGATCGGTCATGCCGGACCCGGCTCGATCCTGCTCGTGCACGCCACACCCGAATCTCCGTTTACGGCTCCACAAGCCGACGATGCCGCTGCCGAGTTCCAGATCTATGAAGGCGAAGCCTCTCTCGTCCTCTACGGCCACATCCACATGGCGTTCGTCCGACGCCTGAGCGAGGGAACGCTCGTAGCAAACCCCGGCTCGGTAGGTCTTCCTCGCGACGGGTCGACGGCCTCATATCTGATCGTCGACCGGGGCGGCACCGACATCCTGTTGCGCCACCGGCGCGTGGCCTTCGACATAGAGGAGGCGATAACCCGAGCCGAGCAGGTCGGAGGGAAGCTCGCCGCTCCGTTCATCGAGGCGATGCGCTCTCTGACATGAGCGACAAGCTCTACACGACCGAGGAGGCCAACGCCCTGCTGCCTTATCTCGCTCCCACCTTGGTCGAACTGCGAGAGAAATCCGAACAAGCGATCAGGATCCGCGAGAGCGTGTCACGCTCCGCGGCGGGGAACGGCGGGTCGCCACACAGGGAGCGTTGGTCGCGCACGCTCGCTCGCGTGGGAGAGCTCGTCGATCGCCTGCAGGAGTGGGAGCTCGAGCTGCGAGATGTTTCAACGGGTTTGGTCGACTTCCCCGCCGTGATCGACGGCGAGGAGGCCTGGTTGTGCTGGCGTCTCGGCGAGCCCGAAGTTGCCTACTGGCACCCACGCACCACGGGCTTCGACGACCGCAGGCCCCTCTAGCGGCCCTCGAACTCAGGAGGCCGTTTCTCGCTCAGCGCTCTTATGCCCTCCGCCAGATCCGAGCTGTTGTAGGCCTCGATGACGAGCCGATCTACCTCCCCCACTGCCAGCGGATCGCGTTGTCTTCCGTTGCTCAAGTCGTCGGCCACGACCTGGATCGATCGCTTGGCGCCCTGCACGGACAGCGGCGCGTTCGACGCGAGCCTCTCGCATAGCCGTCGAGCCTCCAGGTCCAGCGAGTCTTCCGGCACGGCCTTCGTCACGAGTCCCGCCGCAGCGGCTTCCGCGCCGCTATAGACCCGCCCCGTCATGAGCACTTCTTTGGCGACCGGCAGGCCCGTCATTAGCACCAGACGGCGCACGTTCTCGTAGTTCACGACGATGCCGAGTCGCGACGAAGGGATGCCGATCTTGGCCGACTCCGAGACGACGCGGAAGTCACAGACGGTGGCGAGTTGGAGTCCCCCTCCCAACGCCGCGCCCTGGATGGCGGCAACAACCGGCAGTCGAAAACGACCGACCGCTTCGAGCATCTCTTCGAAGGCCGGCAAGAAATCTAGTCCGCCCGGTCCCGAGACGGCGGCGAAGTCCGCCCCCGAGCAGAAGACCGAGCCCTCGCCTCGCAAGAGCAGGACGCGCGAGCCAGTGTCTTCCTCGATCTTTTGAAGACCCTCGACGATCGCGTTGCAGAGCTCGACCGAAAGCGCGTTGCGAGCCTCGGGCCGAGTCAGGGTCAGACAGGCAACGGACCCCTCGATCGAGACGTCGACGAGTCGCCCCCTCACTGCAAGAGACCTCGGAAACGCTCAGTCAATGACCGCTATGACGTCGCCCTCTTGCACGACCCCGCCCTCCGTGACGTTGAGCTCCGAGATGGTTCCCCCGGCGGTGGCCTCGACGGGGATCTCCATCTTCATCGACTCGAGGATCACGAGCGTGTCGCCCTCCTCGACCGCATCGCCGGGGGCCACGACGACCTTCCAGACGTTCGCAACCATCTCCGCCAACACTTCCTCGCTCACGCGGAGGCTCCTTTCTCTTCCGGTACCGGGATCTGGAACCCCGAGCGGTCCGGGGGAACGGGCAAGGACAACAGACTGCGCGCTTCGTCGGGACTCGCCACGGAGCGACCGGATAGCTCGATCAGGCGCGCGGCGGCCTCGACGAGATCGCCGTTCGATCCCGCCATGTCACCGTCGGGCGTGTAGAAGTTGTCTTCGAGCCCGACTCGCACGTTTCCCCCGAGTGATGCCGCTGCGGCGACTAGCTGCCACTGCCTGCGACTGATCGCGATGACCTCCCAGGTGCTCT
This sequence comes from Actinomycetota bacterium, assembly GCA_030863485.1. The sequence goes on along the minus strand of JALZBR010000039.1, from coordinate 1,565 downwards.
GCGGGGGGAGCAGGGTAGCCATGTGGGCGAGGGTCTCGGACCGGGGTGGGGCGCCACCGAGCACACCCATGATCAACGAGAACTGGATCGGGGTCTTGATCAGGCCCATATCGATCAACGGATAGACGTTGCCGATGTGTCCGGTGTCAAAGCACTCGCACTCCGGTTTTACGTCTACCGAGTTCATCTGCTCGAGCAGATATGTGATGTCCTTGAACGGATTGGCGAAGACGAAGTCGAAGACCAGTGACTTGCGCTTGGCCGAATACTTCGCGTAATTCATCGAGCCCATGTTGAGAGCGCCGAGCTCGGGGCGAAGCGCGGTTATCTGACGAACTCTTTCCTCGATCGGTATGCCCACGGCCCCGGTGGAGAAGTTGATGATCATGTCGGGCGTCTCCGCCAGGATCGCTTGACCGATCGCCAGGTATTCCTCCACGCGGAAGCTCGGCCTGCCGTCCGGGTAGCGGGCATGTATGTGCAGGACCGACGCTCCGGAATCGGCAGCACGCCGCGCCTCGGCCGCGTAATCCTCCGGTGTATAGGGGATCGCCGGGCACTGGTCGCGGTTGGCGGCGACCCCGCTCATTGCGCAGGTGATGATGCAGGCATCCACGGGGGCCAAACCTAAGCGAACGGGCCCGTAGTCGCTATCCTGCCGTCGTGGCTATCAAGGTCGTCGATCATCCCGTCGCGCGACATCTACTTGCCGAGCTCCGTTCTGCCGACACACCCCCCGCAGCATTCCGCTCCCTCGCCCGCAAGCTGGCGATCCTGTTGATGATCGAGGCAACGAGAGATCTGACCGAGACCCCCCGCAAGGTGTCGACGCCTCTCGAGGATGTCGAGGCGCAATCCCTGGCGGATCCCATCATCCTCGTGCCGATACTGCGAGCGGGTCTCGGCCTGCTCGACCCCATCGTGGACCTCTTCCCCGAGGCCCGCGTCGGCTACATCGGGCTCGAACGCGACGAAGCCACCTTCAAGCCCACGACTTACTACTCGAAGCTGCCCCAGGTCTCGAGCGCGCGCGTCTTCGTTCTCGACCCGATGCTGGCAACCGGCGGTTCGGCAGCGGCGGCGATCAGGGCCGTCCGAGAAGCGGGCGCTTCCTGGATAAGGATGATCTCGGTCGTTGCGGCGCCCGAAGGCGTGGCAGTGCTCGAGGACACCCACCCCGACGTAGACATCGTCACGGCGGCGCTGGATCGCGAGCTCAACGACCGGGCATTCATCGTTCCCGGGCTGGGCGACTTCGGCGACCGCCTCTACGGCACCGAGGACTAGGGGTTCAGCAAGCGCTAGACCGGCAGGACTCCGTGCTTGCGCCACGGCCGTTCGACCTTCTTGTTCGCGGAGTTCTCGAGCGCCCGGGAGATGACCTCGCGGGTGTCTGCCGGGTCGATTACGTCGTCGATAAACGACCAACCCGCCGCGATGTAGGGCGAGATCTGCTCGCGGATCATCTGCACGAAATTGTTGCGGGCTTCCGCCTGTTGGTCCTCCGGTAGGGCCTCTATCTGCTTGCGGAAGATGATGTTGACGGCCCCCTCGGGTCCCATAAC
>JALZBR010000356.1 GCA_030863485.1 Actinomycetota bacterium | reverse complement strand
CGCCTGGCCTACACGCAGTGGTTGCTCGGTAGGGACGAGGAGGGGGAGCTCAACCGCGCGTCCGCGCTGGAGCTTGCGGAGCGGCTCAACCATCCCTTCACACGTACCAGCGCGATGGTATGGGCTGCTCTGCTTGCGCTTGACCAGCACGACAACGATCGGCTCCGTCTGTACATAGAGGCGCTCCGCTCGGCCAAGGTGGCCCATGGCCCAAAGCCGGTACGCCTGTTTGTCGAGGCCCTGGAAGGCTACTTCGACGTCTTCAACGGACGTGCCCGCGAGGGAATCGCGAGGGTCAGGCGCAGCCTCGACGAGAGTCGGGAAGGGGAGCCCGCAGCGCCCGGCTTGGTCGCGATGCACATGCGCATCCTCCTAGAGGCGTGTGCGAGGGCGGGCGAGGCGTCCAGCGGCCTCGCGGCCGCCGCCGAGGCCCTGGTGATGGGGGGAGGCACTCAGATATGGGAGGCAGAGATCCGAAGGTTGCGGGCCTCATTTCTTTTGGCGCTGGACGCTCCGCGCGACTCCGTCGAGGCCGAGCTTCAGAAGGCCGTCGAGGTGGCGCGGCGGCAGGGAGCACGGTCGCTCGAGCTCCGAGCTGTCGAGAATCTCAAGAATCTTCGTGCGGGACTCGCCGAGGAACGCTGAGGGAACGCCGTCTCCCTCACTATCTGGACCGATCGGTTCGCGGCTTTTGTGACTGGTCGGCTCTTCGCAGCGTTGGGGCCCGATCGAGAAGGACGAGGGGGAGGGGGCAGAAGGAGGAGCGTGATGGAGCTCGTCGAGATGGACAAAAGAGCTATTGACCAAGCGTCTTTCGGGGCGCTGCGAGCAAGATTTCGAGGTGCGCTCCTGCGGCCCGAAGAGGAGGGCTACGAGGAGGCTCGCTGCGTGTGGAACGGCGCGATCGACCGCCGGCCCGTACTGATCGCGCGCTGCGCCGGCGCCGACGACGTAGTGTCCGCTGTCCGCCTCGCTCGTGAGAAAGATCTTCCCGTGTCCGTCCGGGGGGGCGGCCACTCGATAGCCGGCCATGGCGTTTGCGACGGAGGCCTCATGATCGACCTCTCACTCATGAAGGCGATCTCCGTTGATCCGAAAGGGCACACCGCGACAGCGGCCGGAGGTGTTCTCTGGTCTGAGCTCGATCGTGCGACCCAGCCGTTCGGGCTGGCGACCACGGGAGGGATCATCAGCCACACCGGAATTGCAGGCCTGACGCTGGGCGGCGGCCTCGGCCACCTCATGCGCAAGCACGGCCTGACCGTCGACAACCTCCTGTCGGTCGACCTGGTAACCGCGGAAGGGGAGCGGCTTCATGTGAACGCCGAAACGGAGCCCGAGCTCTTCTGGGGCCTGAGGGGAGGGGGAGGGAACTTCGGGATCGCCACGAGCTTCGAGTACCGCGTCCACAACGTCGGCCCGATCGTTCTGGGAGGTCCGTTGTTCTGGCCGGTCGAGGAGGCGCCCCGGGTTCTCAAGTTCCTGAGGGAGTTCGCGTCGGAGGCACCGGATGAGCTCGGGATCACCGTGGCGATGGTCCCCGCTCCTCCCGCTCCCTTCTTACGGCTCGAGCACTTCGGAAAGCCGATAGTCGGAGTCGTCCTGGCGTGGGCAGGTGATCTGACCGAGGGCGAGAACACGATTGCCCCCTTGCGCAAGATCGCAACCCCGCTAGCGGACGTCGTCCGCCCAATGCCTTACCTCGCGCTCCAGTCGATGCTGGACGGCGGGGCGCCCCATGGGAGGCATTACTACTGGAAATCCCACCGGTTTCCGACTCTCTCCGACGAGCTCATCGACATTTTCATGGAGCGTATCGCCCTCGTCGAGGCCCCCTTCTGGCAGCTGAACGGATGGGCGGTCGGCGGCGCGGCGAGCAGGGTCGCCGCCGACGCGACCGCGGTGGGCGAGCGTGAGCCGGGGTTCGACATGAACATCGTCGCCGCGTGGCCGCCCCCCGATCGTAATCGCGAAGAGCACGTCGCTTGGGTGCGGGAAGGGTGGGACTTGCTGAAGCCGCACGCCGAAGGCGTCTATGCGAACTTCCTTTCCGACGAGGGGGCCTCCGGGGTGCAGAGCGCTTACGGAGACCGCCTTGCACGTCTCACTGCCCTCAAGGACCGTTACGACCCAACCAACTTCTTCAGGCTCAACGCCAACATCGCACCAAGCGCCGGAGATGCAAGATGAGTGCGATCTACGACGCGGCCACGGCGACTACTTGCGGCGGCTGGCCCGGTAGTCAGTCCTTGGCAGGGGCGTAGCTGAGGTTCAGCGCGCCGGTCTTGAATGTTTTTTCGGTCAGGAGCTCGAGCCGGATGCTCGGCTCGTCCGGCGGGAAGAGCCGAGCCAGGCCGTCGCCGACTACGATCGGGTGTACGAGCAGGTTGAGCTCGTCAAGGAGGCCTTCGTGCAGCAGCCACCCGGACGGTGGTGGCGCTGCCGGACATTGCGATGTCGCCACCGTCCCTGGCCTTGATGTCGCTCAACTTCTGGGCCACCTCGTCGCTGATGATCTCCGAGTTCTGCCAGTCCGCCGCCTGCAGGCTAGTGGAGACCACATACTTCTTGATCGAGTTCATGACCTCGCCGAACGGCTCGTCGGCATGCTGCGGCCAGTACGCGGCCCACTCCTTGTAAAGGACGCGGCCCATCAGCAAGGCGTCCGCCGAGGCGAAGCCAGCAGAGACCGCGGCCCCCATCTCGTCATTGAAATACGGGAAGTGCCACTTCCCCGGCGACTCGACGACGCCATCGAGGGAAATGAAGAAGTACGACTTGATCTTGGGCACTAGAGAACCTCCTGGGCTCGTTGGCCCGTCGCTTCCGAAGGGCTGGTGTCGCCCGGTCAAACGTGAGCCTCAGAGCTGAGGATACGTTCAGGTCACCACCGCACCGATGGGAGGGTCTCGGAGACTTGGATCGTGAGCGTCGACCAACAGGGGACCGACGAATTCTTCAACGCCTGAGGGAGCAGTAGGCGGAAGGGCTTCGGTAAAGGTTTTCATCCCGGCTCCAATCGTGAGCGATAAGCTCCTCACGTGAGCCCACACGCCTCCAAGAACCTCCTTCTCATCGTCGCTCGAGAGCTGGCAAGCCTCGTGGCGACGCCGGTCTTCATCGTCGACGCCGAGGGAACCCTCATCTTCTTCAACGAGTCGGCCGAGGAGGTCTTGGGCCTGAGGTATTCAGAGGCGGGCGAGCTCTCAGTCGAGAAGTGGGCCACGATGTGGGCTCCTCAAGATTCGGAAGGAGCGGCCCTGGACGCGTCTGAGCTTCCCCTGGTCCAGGCTCTGTCCAGCCGCCGGCCGATTCACAGGCCGTTTGCGATCACGACGGGCAACGGCAAGAAGCTGGAGATCGAGGTCACCGCCTTCCCGCTATTCGCCAGGGCAGACCACCTCGTAGGTGGAGTCGCGATCTTCTGGGTCACCTGAACGAAGGGCTACACGGAGGAAGGATGCGCGTCACTATTTGGGGGTGCCGAGGCTCTCTCGCGACACCGGGGCCCGCAACCCTCAAGTACGGCGGGAACACGGCGTGCATCCAGGTCGCCCTGGACGACCGCACCGACTTGGTCCTCGATGCAGGAACCGGAATCCGGCCTCTCGGAAGGGAGCTGCAGAGCCGCCACCCCGAGGTCCTCCACCTTTTTTTGACGCATCTTCACCTCGATCACTTGCAGGGGATGGGCTTTTTCCCTCTCCTCGGCGATCCCGAGGTCGAGGTACACGTGTGGGGACCGGCCTCTCCCGTCCAATCGCTGGAGAAGCGAATCGCCCGCTATCTGTCTCCACCGCTCTTTCCCGTGCGATTACACGACTTGATGTCTGCAGTGACATTTCACGATGTCCCCGAAGGGGAGTGGGAAATCGGTGGCGCGCGGCTCGTTGCTGAGGCCATCGCGCATCAAGGCCCAACGCTCGGGTACCGGGTCGAGGAGAACGGCCGCGCCCTTGCTTACCTCCCTGATCACGAACCTGCCAGGGGCAGGAGCCTCCGCGAGATCGAGCCTGAGTGGATCTCGGGGCTCAGCCTGGTTCACGGGGTCGATGTTCTCCTGCACGACTGCCAGTACACCGACGAGGAGTATTCCGAGAAGCTGGGATGGGGGCATTCGGCACTCTCTGACACCGTCGCGTTTGCAAAGCTTGCCGGGGTGGGCCGCCTGGTCCTGTTTCATCACGACCCGGGGCACGACGACGACCAGTTGGAGAGGATGCTCCGGGGAGCCCATGAGCTCTGGGGAGAGGGGGAGAACCGGCCCCTTCTTGCTTACGAGGGCATGGTCCTCGAGCTCTAAGGCTCGCTACCGCATTGCGCTGTCGGTCGCTTTCCTTGGCTACATGCCGACGTCCTCCAGGCAGTGAGGTCTTATAAGCGAACTGTAAGGAGCTTTGGCGGGGAGGCTGTAGAAAAATATTAGACAGCATCAACCTAGGAAGGTGGCCGGGCCAGCCGTGCAATGTCCGAATTGTGGGCAGACGAACCGCCCCGACGCCGCATTTTGCGACTCCTGCGGGACGCGTCTCGCCGCTGCACCGCGCCACCAGCCGGCCAAGGAGCTGCCGCAGGCCGGTTCCGGACGATACGTTGCGCTCGGCTTTCTGGGCGAGGGTGGGCGAAAGCAGGTGTTCCGCGCGACGGACACGCGCCTCGACCGGGAGGTCGCCCTCGCCATCATTCAAACAAAAGGCCTCGACGACGCATCTATCGAGAGGGTGCGCCGGGAAGCAAAAGCGATGGCCAAGCTCGGGGGCCACCCCAACATCGTCAACATCTTTGACGTCGGCGAGGAGGAGGGTGACATCTTTTTGGTCTCCGAGCTCATGGCGGGAGGATCGGTCGACGAGTTGCTCGAATCGTCCAAAGGGCGAGGGCTGCCGATCGACCAGGTTCTACGGATCGCAGACAACGTGGCTTCCGCGCTCGAGTATGCGCACGAGCAGGGGATCCTCCACCGAGACATAAAACCGGCCAACGTGTGGCTGGCCAAGGATGGGACCCCCAAGCTCGGGGACTTCGGGCTGGCGGCGGGGCGTAAGGACGTGAAGCTGACCTCCGAAGGCATGATGCTCGGAACCGTCGCCTACATGTCACCGGAACAGGCGACCGGCAAGGAGGTCGACGTCCGAAGCGACCTCTACTCGTTTGGCGCGATGCTCTACGAGGCTGCGACCGGAAGGCCCCCCTTTGCAGGGGACGACGCCGTCGCGATCATCTCCCAACAGATCAACACGGCCCCGGTAGCCCCCTCATGGCACAACCCCGACGTCCCCCAGCCGCTCGAAGCTCTCATCCTGCAGCTGCTCGCCAAGTCTCCCGACGAGAGGCCGCAGAGCGCATCCGAAGTAAGGGAGCGTCTGAAGACAGCGACTCAGAAGACTTCAGCCGTCACCGAGCGCGTCCTGCAGGAGGAGCGCAACCCCCTGGAGAGGCTCGCCTCCGGCGTTTTCGTCGGACGGGAGGCCGAGACCGCTGAGCTCCGACGGATGTTCGACGAGGTGAGGCGGTCGAAGGGCGGCATCGCGCTCCTCGTCGGCGAGCCGGGTATCGGCAAGACGCGGACTTCGGAGGAGCTCATCACCTACGCCCGGTTGAACGGAGCTCAGGTCCTGGTCGGCCGTTGCTACGAAGGTGAGGGGGCGCCCGCTTACTGGCCGTGGATACAGGTGATCCGCTCCTACGTCCATGAGCGTCCCCGCGAGGTCCTCGCTTCCGAGATGGGTTCGGCCGCCCAGCAGATCGCCCAGATCGTCTCCGACGTCAAGCAGCTCATTCCGGGCATCGACACTCCGACGACGACTGATCCCGACGCGGCAAGGTTTCAGCTCTTCGACTCCGTCACCACTTTCCTTCGCAACGTCGCCCGGTCCCGGCCTCTTCTGATCTTTCTCGACGACCTGCACTGGGCGGACAAATCCTCGCTTCTGATGCTGGAGTTCCTCAGCCGCCAAATCTTTGATTCGCAGATCCTCATCCTGGCCACCTATCGAGACGTGGAGCTGGGCCGCCAGCATCCGCTCTCTTTGACGCTCGCCTCGATCATCAGGGAGCCAAACGCCAGGCGCGTATTGCTTCGGGGACTCTCGGAGTCGGACGTTGCGAGGTACATCAAGCTGAGTGCTGGCATTGAGCCGGCTCCACAGCTCGTGAAGGCGATATTCACCGAGACCGAGGGCAATCCCTTCTTCGTGAGTGAGACCGTCAAGCTGCTCGTGACCGAAAAGCAGCTCGAAGGGGACCGGCCCCGATCCTGGAGCTTGACTATTCCTCAAGGGGTCAAAGAGGTCATCGGTCGCCGCCTCGACCAGTTGTCGGAGGGGTGCAACGACGCCCTCGCGGTCGCGTCGGTAATAGGGCGCGAGTTCGACCTTGCGATGATCGAGATGCTTTCAAGCCGTCCTGCCGAGGAGCTGCTCGAGGCCATGGACGAGGCGGTGGCGGCTAGAGTGGTCGCTCCGGTCACCGGCACGCGTTACCGCTTTGCCCACGCGCTGATCCGCGAGACGCTTTACGACGAGCTGTCGACTGCGAAGCGGCTGCGCCTCCACAGAGCCGCCGGCCAGGCGCTCGAAGAGTTGAGCCAGGGCGACCCCGACCGCTACCTGTCCGAGCTCGCCTACCACTTCTTCGAAGCAGCCGCCCTGGGAGAGGTCACGAAGGCAATTCAGTACGCCAGGCGGGCAGGGGAGAAGGCGATGCGCCTGCTTGCTTTCGAGGAAGCCGCGGCCCAGTTCGACCGCGCGCTTCAAGCTCTGGAGGTCAACGAGTCCGGACAGGAGGTTGCGAGGGTGGAGCTGCTCCTCGCTCTCGGCCGAGCCCAGACCAGTGCGGGAGAGATCTCGGCAGCGCGCAAGACGTTCGAGAAAGCCGCTGATCATGCCCGAAGCCTGAATCTCCCCGAGCACTTTGCTCTTGCGGCCCTCGGTGCCGGTGACGTCTGGACGGAGGCCGGCTTCGTCAACCAAGACCTGGTCGACCTGCTCGAGGAGGCCGCCGCAGGGATTGCGCATGAAGAGAGCGTCCTTCATGTCAGGGTCCTCGCCCGGCTTGGAGAGGCGTACAAGTTCGACCAGGCAACGAAGCATCGGGAGATCGAGCTGAGCACGAAGGCCGTTGAGATGGCCCGGCGGATCAGCGATCCCGGCGCGCTGGCCCAGGCGATGTACGCTCGGGTGCTATCGCTCGGTGGTCCCGAGTCGATCGAGGAACAGCTGCTCATGTGCACCGAGCTGATCGAGGCCGCGGAGCGCGCCGGCGACATCGAGCGAAAGCTGCTCGGCCTGCGCTTGCGTTACACCTGCTCGTTCGAGTTGGGCAAGCTGCGGGCGGCGCAGGAGGACCTACGAACCTACGGGAAGCTTGCCGAGAAAGCGAAGCTTCCCCTCTACACCTGGTTCACCCTAATCAGCCAGTCAGCTTGGAGCCTGGCGGAAGGGCGCATTGGCGAGGCGGACGAGCTGGTCCGGAGAGGAATTGCGGAAGGCCGCAGAGCGGGAGACCCGAACGTCGACCGCTTCACCTCGGCCCCCTTCCTCGCCATAAAGTTCGAGCAGCAAGACATCGGCGAACTTGACGAGGCGCTCAGATACCTGGACTCCGAAAGCGGCATTTTCTCGTGGACGTGGGGTCTCCTGATCCTCTATGCGTTCGCCAAAGGCGACCTAGACGAGGCTCGCCGCCTCATCAAGAAGGTCTCCTCAACGGGATTCAACTCCTTCGCGCGTGAGTGGGGGTTCGTCTGGATGATGGGTGTTCTTGCGGAGGTGTGCTCCGTCCTCGACGACGCAGCAATTGCGGAGGATGCTTACGACCTCGTCGGCCCCTACGACAACCACTTCGCAGTTCCGGGTTATCTCGCCACGACGAATGGCTCGGCGCACCATCATCTTGGAGTGCTTGCTGCGACCATGAAGCGGTTTGATCTTGCCGAGTCGCACCTAAACGAGGCTCTTCGTGTACACCGTGCGGCCGGCTTTGTGTACTTGGAGACTCGAACTCGCCTCGCAATGGCCGAGATGCTGGCCAAGCGCGGCATGCCGGGGGACGACGTGAGGGCTCTGAAGCTTTTGGGTGAGGTCGTGGCCGCGGCGACGGCGGGCTCGTTCAAGCGGACTCTTCAGGCCGCGGTGGATTTGCGCCTCTCAATTCAGGGCCTGAGCCAGGTGGACACGAGCCGATCGATCCACGCCATCGCTGCCGAGGTGCGCGAAGAAAGGCCCGAGCTCGGGTCGCAGGCCGCTCCCGACGGCACCGTCACGATCCTCTTCACCGACATCGAAGGCTCGACGGCGCTGAACGAGACTCTCGGGGACCAGCGATGGATTGCGCTCCTATCGGTTCACGACCGGATCGTTCGCAGCGAGGTCCAGAACGCGGGAGGCAGCGTGGTGAAGTCGAGGGGGGATGGCTTCATGCTGGCATTCCCGAGCGCCCGCCAAGCGCTGCGCGCTGCGATAGCGATCCAGCAAGCGCTGGAGGCGCACAATCGGGAATCGCCCGAATCGACGCCGATAAGGGTTCGGATCGGTATTCACACGGGAGAAGTAGTTCGGCAAAGTGGCGACTTCTTCGGGCGGCACGTCAACTTCGCGTCGCGAATCGCGGACCAGGCAGCGGGAGGGGAGATCCTCGTATCCGAGCTAACGAAGGCTCTGCTGCTCGGGTCACCCGAGTTTCAGTTCGGCGGCTCCCGCTCTGCATCGCTCAAGGGGTTTCCGGGGGAGCACCTCATGTTCAGCTTGAGCTGGTCCAGGGCGCCCCAGGCATCACCTTGAAGCGGCTCTTCTGACCCCGATGGCATCCGTCGAGATCGGTCCGGCCGTCGGTGAGAGCGAGCGCCGCATGTGATCTCGCTGCCCCAAATGAACCCTTAAATTAATCTACGAGAAAACGGGAGCCGCACTAGATTCGGATGGGGGCAACGGTGCCGGCCTACGATGCCCATACCGCGCTGATTGTGGTCGATGTCCAGAACGACTTCGCCGACCCGCACGGAAGCCTTTACGTAAAGGGGGGCGAGGAGGTCGTCCGCGCCGTTAACCGGGAGATAGAGGAGGCGAAGAGGGCTGGCGCCCTCGTCGTGTACACGCAGGACTGGCATCCAGAGAGCACTCCCCACTTCGAGAAGGACGGCGGGATCTGGCCGGTTCACTGCGTCAGAGGCAGCTGGGGCGCCGAGCTGCATCCGAGCCTCGAGGTCGAAGGTGAGGTCGTTCGCAAAGGAACCGGAGGGGAGGACGGCTACTCCGGGTTCACGGTGCGGGACCCGGAAAGCGGCGAGACGGCTTCCACGAATCTCGAGCAGCTTCTTCGTGACCGCGGCGTCACCCGCAACGTCGTTGTCGGGCTTGCAACGGACTACTGCGTGAAGGAGACCGCCCTGGATTCGCTGGCCAAGGGCTTCGAGACAACCGTCTCAAGGGGAGCGATCGCTGCGGTAGACCTTGAACCAGGGGATGGTGCTCGCGCCCTCGAGGAGATCGAGCGGAGCGGAGGGCGCATCGAATGAAGTTGCGTTGACAGGAGGCGGGCCCGCAACGGAGTGGGTGAACGAGCGCAACTCCGCCCTGTTCACCGATCTCTACGAGCTCACTATGGCCGCGAGCTACCACGCGAGCGGCATGAATGGGCCGGCGACCTTCGACCTATTCGTCCGGGACCTCCCTAGGCAGCGCAACTTCCTGATCGCCTGCGGGTTGCATCAGGCCCTCGGATACCTGGAAACGCTGAAGTTCGACCGCGATTCGATCGCCTACCTCCGGTCACTGGGCCTGTTTGACGACGAGTTCCTCGCGTTCCTGGCGAATCTCTCATTCACAGGGGACGTATCGGCGGTGCCTGAAGGGGAAGCGGTGTTTGCGGGGGAGCCCCTGCTCAGGGTATCGGCACCGTTGATCGAAGCGCAGATCGTGGAGACGTTTTTGCTGAACTGCGTGTCACACCAGACCATGATCGCCTCCAAGGCCGCACGCCTTTCGATCGCCTGCGGCGACAAGAGCTTCGTCGATTTCTCCGCGCGAAGAGATCATGGGGCAGACGCGGCCTTGAAAGGGGCGCGCGCCGCGTTCGTTGGCGGCGCTATCGCCACGTCCAACGTCCTAGCCGGTCAGATTTATGGCATCCCGGTAACGGGAACCATGGCGCACTCGTACGTCATGGCATTCGAGAGTGAGCTGGACGCTTTTAGATCGTTCGTGCGCGATTTCCCGAACAACTCGATCTTGCTCATCGACACATTCGATGTGTTGAGGGGGGCCGCCAACGCAGTCCTCGTGGCAGAGGAGGCGGCGGTTCGAGGGGCGAGGATCAAAGGCGTGCGAATCGACTCCGGTGATCTTGGCGAGATGGCCCGGGCGGCGCGGAAGATCCTCGACGAGGCAGGGTTGACGGACGTCCAGATCTTCCTCTCCGGGGATCTCGACGAGCACCGGATATGGGAGCTGTTAGCGGAAGGCGTGCCCGTCGATGCATTTGGGGTAGGCACGCAGTTGGGGACCAGCGGCGACGAACCAGCGCTCGGCGCGGTGTACAAGCTGGTCGAAGACAATGGGCGGCCAAAGATAAAGCTCTCGACCGGAAAGGTCACGCTGCCCGGGCGCAAGCAGGTGTACCGGCTGGAGCGAAAAGGGCGGTATGAGAGGGATGTGATCGCGCTGGAGGATGAGTACGATCCGCCTCCCGGACGGGCTTTGCTCGAGAGGGTGATGTCCGGCGGGCGGCGCGTACGAGATCCAGCCCCCCTCGGCGAGGCGCGCGCCAGATGCGAACATGCGCTGGCGTCCCTTCCGCAGCGGCTGCTCACGTTGGAGGCCCCCACCCATAGTTACGACGTAACGATCTCACCCGCTTTGGAAGAGCTTGTGATGCGCGTGCACGAGAGGTCGTGACAAGCCGGCGTTTGCCGTGCGTCTCGAACGCTGCCCCGAATCGCTTAATGCAGCCTCTCGATCATCAGTTCCGCGAGGGGCAGGTATAGATCCGGAGGCCGGTTGTCGTCGAGCGGGATTAGCGAAACGTCGCGGCCCGACGCCCACCCGACAGCGAGTGCAGGATCGTTCGTATCCATCACCGCAACGGTTGGGATGCCTGCCTGGATGGCGGCGCCTGCGAAGCCGTGATCTCCGACCACCAGGTCGATGTGGTGCCCCGAGCGGAGGATCTCCTCCATAGGCCAAGGGGAGTGTGTGTGGAGAATGCTGCCCCCGTCTGTCAGGGCACCCACTCCTAGCAGGTACCGGATCCGCCCCGAGCCGTCGGGGCCGTGGATCCGGACGTTGTCGAGAGGGCGGATTATCGTCGCCCCGAGGCGATCCAGCGCCTGGGCAAGAAGCCCATAGAAGGACAGGAGCCCGGTGGGGTGGCCGGTGGCTACGAGGACGGACGCGCCTGCAAGGCACGCTCGCTGCAGGCGGTCGGCCGCGCCAATAGCCGAAGAGAGCGTAGCGGTTGGGTCGATGTACGCCGCGCCGGGATCGCCCGACCCTGCCACCGTCGCTACCGCCAGCAGCGCCTCTCGCGCCCGCACGTAAGCGGCGTCTATCAGACCGAACGTCGCCTTGGGGTCGCCCGAGGCCAGCATCTCGGCTTTCCGGACGTTGTCCTCGCGGCTATGGGAGCTGTGCGGCCCGGCTATGCGGGTGTCGACGAGCCACTCCAAGATCTCCGTCGCTCTTTTTTGCATCGTGCTGACCATGTTATTCGCAAGAGCCCGCCCTTCCTCGAAAGCGAGCGACCGCATGGACCTGATTAGATGGAGGGTGATGCTTCGAATCAAATCTGCCGCCAAATATCTCTTCTGGCTCGCCGTCGTGCTCATCCTCGTCGGAGCGGCGGGCGCGGCTTGGTCCGCCGGCGAATTGACGAATGGCATCAGCGAGATTCCACGTCATTGGTGGAGCTCGGCGCCCACCGCCGCGCTCTTCGTTGGATTGGCTTTGCTAGCCGCGTTAGCGAGCACGGGCGAGCGGGCCAATGACGGGTAGCTGGGAACCTTTCCGGTAAGAGCCAGACGGGCGGCACGCCTCGTCGTTCGGATGCTGCCAACTGCGCTTGCCGACCTCCTTAGAGCGCCGCTGCCGCCTGAGGCGGCGTCATCGATTTGGGGCCCGGCGCGGCTGCGGTTGCTCGCTGTTGTCAAGGAAGGAGGCATCCCCCGAGCCGTTACCAGCTTCTCCCTCGCCGACAACCCGGACCTGTCCTTCGTCGCCGCCGAATCCCTGGTGCTATCGCAGCTCTACTGGTACGGCGAGCAGGGCTGGGAGCCGGATCTCGTGCGTTGGTGGCGCTACTTCTGCCGTCGCTCGGCAAGCGTCCTCGAGCTGGGCGCGAACGTCGGGTACTTCACAGTCCAGGGCGCGAGGTCCGCCCCAGGCTCACGCTATGTTGCGGTTGAGCCCCATCCGGTATCGCTTCGAATCTGCCGTGCAAACCTCGAGCGCAACGGCATCAGCACAGTGGAGCTGATCGGAGCAGCGGCGGTCGCCGACCCCCGTGTCTCCACCGTTCGGCTGCTGGTGCCCTCGGATCAGCTTGCAACCCCCACGGTGGCCTTCATGTCAGCCGACACGGAGCTGCCCTCCGATATGGCAGGCGATGCTGCAACAGCGCTCGAGGTCCCCGCGGTCGACATAAGGTCTCTCCTCGAAGGCGTCGACCTGCTCAAGCTCGACGTCGAGGGGCAGGAGCATGCGCTGCTATCCGCCGCCCGAGAGTACCTGAGCGAACGGCGGCCGGTCATCTTTGTGGAGGTCCTCACGGGGACCACCAAGCTGCGAGCGCTGCTTGCGGATCTTTGCACGCGGGATGGCTACCGCTGCTACGTACCGGCACGGGGCCGGCTCGTCGAACTGGAGGCGCCGAAGCTGGGGAGTGTCGATCTGAAGGAGGAGTACGGGATCCAGGACGTCATCCTCGCCGCGGCCGGCCTGCCTTCTGTGCCCCCAAGGGAGGAGTCTGCAGAAGCCGAGCTATGAGGGGATTTGCCAGAATTCGAATTCCAGTGTCGCTCCAGTTGCCTCCAGGACGTCTTCAACCAGGTTTTGGGCAGGGCTGCCCGGGATATCGATCTTCATGAGACCGCGATGAACCGGTTGGAGAAAAGGAGGGTCAAGTGGAATCCTCGGTCCCAGAAGACGTGATGCCCGAAACTCCGGCCCCCGAAGAGGTCCCGGACGTCCCCATCGACACCGCCGCGGCGTTCAGCGGCGACATTGCGCCACTGAAGAGCGATCCGGAAGAGATGGTGCAAAAGCGTGCTGAGGGCAAGCTGCCTCAACAGGAGTCGGAAACGGCGCAAGCCGCCGACGCCACTCGTATTCCCGAGGCGCCTCCGCCGGCCTAATAGCGGGGGAGGCCCGGCCCGACTAATAGCGGGGAGGCCCGGCCCGACTAATAGCGGGGAGGCCCCCGCGACGCTTAGGCTGCCGCTAACTACCGCCTCCGGCCATCTCGCCCTCACTTCCGGATTCGAAGAGGCGGTTCAAATCGTCGGGAAGCTGCTTCGAACCTTTTCGACGGTCTGCTCGCCTCCGGCCTCCCTCAGGACATCAATGCCACCCGGGCTTGATACGTGGCCTGGGGAAGTCGACGCCCTCCTTGCAGACCCGGCGAAGAACTCATCGAGCGAGAAGCTCTGCTGCGTCCCCTCTGCTCCGTCAAGAACCGCCCAGCGATGTCGCTGTGCATTCATGGTTGTGAACACGCTCTGCAGGGCACGCTTGGACAGCCCAAAATGTCTCCACCATTCTGCTGAGCTTCAAGATCGAGGAGCGGCCTGATGAAAGCTATGGTCATAGAGGAGTTCGGGGGGCCCGATCGCATCCGCCTGATGGAGCTGCCGCGGCCGGTGCTCGGCCCCGATTACGTCTTGATCCGAGTCGCGGCGGCAGGGGTCAACCCTGTCGACTGGAAGGTACGAGAGGGAAGGCTGGTGAGCCGCT
>JALZBR010000416.1 GCA_030863485.1 Actinomycetota bacterium | reverse complement strand
GCCCTAAATGGGCTTTTCCAGGCACAAAAAAGTCAATTCCGCGGACCAGCGCGCGCCAGTGAGGGTGCCCAAACAGCCCTTACAAGGCAGGGGTCAGTGGTTCAAATCCACTAGCGCCCACTGCATAAGAATGGGCCTAGATCCGTGAATAGAAGGGGAAATAGGCGAAAAAATACCGCTCCCTGCCCTGTGGGACAGGGTCACAGTTCCATCTTGAACCATCCTATGCCGCACCCGAGCGCATTAGGGCTCAATTTTGGGTCCTGCTTCACTTCAGGGACCAAAAGGGACTACGGAACCTTGACGCGGATGAAGAACACGTCGCTCTGACCGTCAACCCCATTAGGACAGCAGTTGGGATCCTTCTTGGCAAGAGGCTCGGCGACGGCCGCGAGCACTCCAAAGCCACGTGGAAATCCGACCATTCCACCGTAGTCCCCGAGCATGTACCGGCCACCTCCCGAGTCCACCGGCGCAGTCCTCATGTCGAACGACTCGGCAAGGCGGACCTCCTTCCAGTTCTCACCTCGGTCTTGCGAGTACCTGAGCCAGAGATCAGTCGTAAGGGGCGTATCGGCGAGGACGTCGTTTCTTAGGTCATAGAAGGCGACGCCGACTGTTCCGTCCCCGGCGACGGCAATCTCAGGCAGAAGCACCGGGGAGGGCAGGTTCATCTTCTCGATGGTCGACCACGTGTCCCCTAGGTCCTGGGACCGGGCGACGTTGATGATTGCGCCTCCATTGACGTTGTTACCGGCCGGCGTGTGCTGCTGCCAGACCGCGTAGAGCGTCCCGTCCGGGGCGACCGCGAGGCTGGGAACGTTTGCCTCGCCGCCTTCGATTTCTCGCGGGCCGTCCTGCGTGACCTTCTCCGAGTCAACCGTCCGGATCCATGTCTTGCCGGCAACGCGCCCCGGCGTGCTCCAGGTCTTCCCACCATCCTCCGAGTGGGTTGTAAACATGTCCGCGGTCGTCGCCGTCAGCCGATCACTCATTACTGCAAAACCGACGACGATGCTTACTCCGCCTTGCGGTCGTCGCACCGTGACCATGTCCATCACCGCCTCCACCCGTCCCTCTACGTCTGGCGGAACGATCGATGGGGCTCCATCCGACCAGGACCAGGTCGTCCCACCGTCCTCCGTACGGGCAAACGCCATATCGACGTCCAAGGTTCCCTGAACGTCGAGCGGGTCGGGAGTAAGGTGACGAAGCCAGGCGGCGTAGGCCCGGCCCGGAGTAACCGGGTCCGCCGCAACTACGGGTTTCTCGTGCCAGAACTTGCCGTCGTCTTGAGCCACTTTCTTGGGGCTCGGCCAGGATCGCCCGCCATCGCGCGATGTCGCCACGGCGACGTCAAGGTCGACGTCCTTGTTAGCACCTGTCAGTGGGTCAGCAAGGATCCACGTCGGTTGGGATGCCTGGTAGGCCGCGCCATCTGCCCCTATGGCGACCGAGGGATCGGTCGCACGCGTCCGCGGGGGATCGGTCGTACCCGTGCAGGACGACACGTTGGAAATTCTGCTGGGCGGCAACCAGCTATGCCCGCCGTCCCATGACGAGGCGACGAGGTTGCTGCGTGCGGCACCGTTACTCGTGTATCGGTCCTGTTGCCAGGTGGCCACGAGGTGGTCCAGGTTGGAGGGGTCGATCGCGAGGTGGACCTCGACCTCGGCTCCGGGAATCCCGGTGCCTCCACCGACATCGCCGCAGTTGTCGGAGAACGGCGTGAGAGCCGAGACGAGTCGCATGAACTGGACTCTTGCTTCACCCGTCAATCTTGCGCTGCTCGCCTCCTGCGCACCGGCCTTATCCGTGTTGGCCTCGGGGATACGTCCTAAAGTCAGAGTCTCTACAACTACGATCGCGACAGTTATTCCTATGAGCTGCCAAGAAGACCTCGCGACCTTCCACCTCCTCATCTATTGCTCCTCTTACTCGCGCGACCCGAAAGCTCGACCCGCGCATTACCTGCCTCGCTCGCTGCTTCCACTTGTCCTGATTACTCTCCCTACAACTCCGGAAGCATGAGCTCGTGCGTGTCAACCAGGCCCTTTTCGGGCGCGCGCACCGTTACGACGTGGGGCCCTCGCGCTGCGACCCGAACGGGAAAGGTCACGCGGAATTGACCGCTCGTGTCGCTCTCACCCTCGCCCATCTTTACGCCGTCAAAGGTCACCACTATCGTTGCTCGGAAATCCTCTGGGCCGATTACCCCAGTGATGTCCTCTGGGCCGATTACCCCAGTGATGTCCTCTGGCCCGATTACGCCGGTAACTGTGACGATAGCTGCGAGCGGTCCGGCCTCTGTCGTCACCCTGCTTCTTAAGCGCATGGAGGCAAAGGCCGCATCTCCAACTAACGTTGCCAACACGACCAGTACGACAACCAAGAAGAGGTTCCTCCGACCCAACCGTTTGTTGATCACGTTCTCCACCCGTGAGGCCGAACTCCTATCGCCAGCGCTGACCCTAAGTCTCAATCTCTTCACTCGAGCGTCCTCCTTTCGTCTTAGCAGTCTCCACTGCCTGCAATGTCAGTTCTCTCGATCTGCATGAACACTGCGTTTAGGACTTGTTGCCACCCTCGGGCCTCGGCGGGAGCCGTTATCGCAACAAACACAGCAGCTGATGCGAGTAGCGAGCCGTTACCGGAAAACGACGCCGGACGTCGAGGACCTGGTTTGTCCCGGCGGGGACCGTGATCAGGGCCACAGCCATAATTCGTGGCCGACCTGACATCGCGGTAGTAGCGCATGCCGGGTCTCATTACTCGCCGCGACCCGGTTCACGGCCCCCAGCGCCTACCGCGTCAGCGGGGGGAGCAGCTGTACCCACAGTCTGCTTCGCAGCACTGTTGCGACTTGGGTCTGGTTTCTCTTGGGTGGCAAACACCGTCGCCGCACACAGCTCCACCGAAGCCCTCGGCTCGGGCAACGGCCTGCTCGCTCGCCCTACAGGCGCCTGTGCCTGCTTGCGCAAGGGCTTCTCCGCTGAAAAACGCCGATATGGCGGTGACGGCAAGAATCAGAACTCTTCTTCTCACGCCACTTGCCTCCCTTCCTTTTGATCCATCAAGCAAATGTCATGCCTCGTCCACTCCATCCCGGTGCGGAAAGGAAAAAGCAGGGATTCCAGCAGCGGGAGGTCCGGTCCGAGGTTCCAATGGGCACTCGTCAGTACATGGGCGCAACGACCCCGAACAAAACCGTCGTGGAGGCGAGGAGCCTTCCTCTGCTCAAGACCTCGACCAGCACGTTGACGTTTCCGGTGGTGCTCGTCCTCACCGTGCCGGCCTCGTCGATGACCGCGTTGGTTCTGATCTGGACTTGCATCGTTCCAAGTGGGGTGGTCTGTGTCTCTGAGACCGTGCTCGAATCGACCACGACCTGAATCGGCGCGTTCGGCGGCAGGCCCTTGCCAATGATCGACTGCAGATCGGGAGTGCAGGCGCCATCCGTGGTTCAGGTGACGACGTCGGAACTCAGGATGAGCTTCGTGTCATTGATGGCGATGACGGCGGTTGCCGATGTGGCACCCAGGACGAGGACCGCTGCGGAGAGGGCGACCACCAACAGCAAGCCGCAGGATCTGCTCCCCATCCGAGTCTTGTCCTTCCTCATGATGATCTCCCTTTCGAGTGCGAGCTTCCGGTCTTCTGGGACCGCGAAAAGCGGCCTTTCAAACTAGTAGCGTCGCCATCACGAGCAGTACGACGACGAAGAGAGGTTCCTCTGACCCAAGCGTTTGTTCATACGTTCTCCGGTCAGGCCGAACTCCTTAGGGAGCGGAACCCGCCCTCAGGCGCCTTCTTGCACATTCCGCGAGATTTCGCCGACAGTTCTTCCAACAGCGCGAGCATCAATCGATTGGACTGTCGAGAACATCCGTACTAGCTACGGATATGCGCCGCTTAGCCCTTCATCGAGTGGCTGCGAGAATGCGCCACCCGAGGAGTAGTGAGGGAGTGGGTAGGCGGCTAACCGGCCCTCGCCATGTCGACATCGGCCGCAACGAACCTCGGAACCGTGAAGCCAATGGCGCCAGCAGTGAGCCCGACTACCCCCAACACGAGAACACCGGTGCGGACGCCGTGAGCCGCCACGACCGAGCTGATCAGGTAGGAGGACATGAGCCCGCCGAGCGCCGCAAAAAACAACGCGTAAGCGTAAGCCTGCGACCTCACTTCCTGAGGCGTCAGCAGGGCGACGAGCGTGAAGTACGATGGCATGAACCCGATTCCAATGGCGATGCCCAGGGTCGCGGCGACGGCGAGCGGCAGGGAACGAAGCGTGGAGAGTGCAATGACCCCAGCGGCGAAGAGCGTGAGGAATGACGCCGTCTGGACCATGAGACGCGGAGGGTCCTCAACCGCGCTAGAGCGCTTGGCCCACCACCGCCCAAGCAACAGCGCCACCATACCGACGACGGCGAACAGCGTGTTGATAAAACCGCGCTCCGCGAGACCGAGGCCATGCTCGCGGTCGAAGAAAAGGCTTAGCAAGCTGACCATAAGCGGGATTTGGGCGGCACCGAACAGCAAAGAAACGACCCAGATCCACGAGAGCGTGCGTATTCTGGCGAGCATTCGAAATGCCCGCGCCAAGGGGACTCTGGAGCGCTTCATGTCGTCGGCTGGTCTGCCCGCCGGGGGATGGGGCAACCGCGCAGCGAAAATGGTTAGCAACACGGTCGGCACCGACACGAGCAAGAATGTAGGTCGCCACCCGACAAGCGAGGCCAGAAAGGCCGCTAGAGGCCCGGCCAAGATCGCACCTACTTCCGTAGCCAATCTATGTATGGCATTTACATGGGGAAGGCCCTGCGGGGGGTAGTAATCGGCAAGCAGGCTGGGATGGACAGCGTCGTTCACGATCCTGCCGGACCCCGCAATGAAGCGAGCGGCGGCCAGAGGAAGGACGGCATAGGCCATTCCGGTGACGACCGCCCCGAGTCCCCAGAGCGCGGCGCCAAGCACCGTTATTCCTACACGGTTCCACCGGTCGGCCGCGTATCCAATCGGTACCGATAGCAGTAATGCGAGGGTATTGGCCGCGGTTGCGATCGTTACCATTGTCGCATCCGACATATTGAGGGCGTCCCGAATCTCGGGAACGAGCGTCCAGAAGGCACCTCGGTCGAATTCGTCGACCAGATTGAGTCCAAACAGGACAAACAAGGGAAACGCGCCCACTTGTCCAAGGGACGAATCGAACTTTGGTCGGCGTAGCCCCAGGAGTCCGTGCTGGCGCCTCTGCCTAATCATCCCGGGGGGCAAGCTACATCAGATCAACTTACTGGTGCGAGAGGCCCCAACCTCGCATCGCTCGAGCTCCTGATGAACCAGGACCATCCTCTATTTCTTCCGAGTGAGGGGTGGTGCGATTTTCGGCCAAGAACTTTTTCATGAGCTCCCTGCGTGATGACAGCCCGAGTTTGCCAAGAACGTGAGCCATGTGTGTCTCGACTGTCCGCCGAGAAATGAAGAGTCGATCGGCTACCTCACGATAAAGGAGCCCCTCCACCACCAATTGGACGACGGCACGCTCCGTCGCGGTCAAGCTGGCCCATCCGCTAGTTGGGCGCGCGCGCCTGCGCCGGACTCCTCCTTGAACCCCTAGCTTTCGGAGCCGAGCCAAAGTGCGGGCGCGGGGAGGCTCGGCGCTCAAAACGGTCCATCGCTCAACCGCTTCTGTGAGCGCCTGAACTGCCTCAATGCCCCTTCCACCCAGGGCGAGCATTGCGCCGACCACCTCGCACGCCTCGGCCACCTCTAAAGCGGTGCCTGTTGTCCGAATCTGATCTAGGG
>JALZBR010000404.1 GCA_030863485.1 Actinomycetota bacterium | reverse complement strand
CGCCGATTGTCGCAACTAGAAGAACCTCGCGTAGAACTGCCTAGGTCGGCAGGGTGCGACGACAACCGTCAGGCAGCAGGCTCGGCGGGCGACTCTTGGGATACTTAGTCCTCCCACACCAGGGGATTCCGATGGGAGAGTGTCCCGGCAACTCCTGCGGCGTACCCGATCCCCGGCGGTTCCGGCGCCTTTGGCGCACGCTCGACCTGCCCCGTCGCGGTCGCCTGACCGAACTCGCGGCTGGCGGACGTCCTGCCGAGGATCCCTTGGACGCCTCCCTTGTCGCTGGCCTGGCTCGCCGCATGAGGCGACAGTTCGCGGGGTTGCTCTTCATCGTGCCCCCGCTCACCGTCGGGCTGATGCTCGGCTTGATCGCGCTCGTGAACCGGTCCGCTCATCCTGCGGCGCATATTCCGTTGGGTTGGCCAATGGTATTGGTTGTGATTCTCGTCCTTTTCGTCGAGGCGGTCTTCTTGGCGGCCTGGATACGGGCGCGACGCGTTGAGATCGTCAACACACCGATCGCCCAAGGAAAGCCTGCTCCTGATGAGCCACTGACCCCGATACTCAGTCGGTTGGAGCGGGGGCTTTCCCGCTTCGAGCAGCTTCCCAGAGCAGAAACACGCCGACGGGGGCATTGGCACTGCCCACGCTGTGGTCGACTTATCCCAAAAGAGAGAGCTCCCCCGACAACCGCTATCGGCGGGCACTGGCTTCAGCCACCAGAGGAGGAGCTCCTAGCCGCTTGCAAACAAGGCCATCAGATCCGCCCGCGCCGCCGCTAGGCCACAGCCCGACATGTCCCAGTGGCTGGAAGCAAACGGAATCCTTCTCCTCTGCAACAAGCGCCGGTTCGCTCGTTCCGCCCGTTAAAGACGGTGGAGCAGTCTGCGATACGTCCACCATATTGCCACCTCCAGGGCGAGGGCTACCACTCCTAAGTCGACCAGCAGGCCCAGAACCGTCGAACTACCCAAAGATGTGAGGGCTTTACAACGACAAATCCTCAGTCTGTGATGATCAGCCAGCGGAGGAGGCGGTTGCCAACCCACTAGGACGGGATGTTCGACTCTGTCAACCTGCGCTCGTGCGCGATTCATTACTTCTGACAGGAGTTATGGCGTGGTGGAGCAGCGACTACGAGGCTGGGCACCTGCGAAAGCATGGGGACGGTTGGGGTGGCGGAAGCAGCGCGAGGTCCTCAATTTGGCCAAAGAGGGCAAATTGGACCGGGATCCAGACGTGGCGAAGGTGTCGCAAGTGTGGGCACAGTGGATCCTATCTCCGCACGCGATCTTCTTTACATTCGGGTGGGTGGGACTACTAGTCCTGACTATCGTGGGCCTGGTCTTGGTATGGCAAATAGACATAACACCACTCGAGGTAGTCCTTGGTGCCCTCATTATTATAAGCATGACACTCTTACAGCAGCGACGGAAGGGCCGGCTCATCCAAAATGCCGGCCGGCGCACCTACCAGTGAGAGGATGGCGACTACGCCTCTTGCTCACCCGCGAACCGCTAGCGACCCCGGATGACCGAAGTGCCTTGAGCGTGAACATCTTCCATGGAGGGCTAAGGATCGCTGCGATCCTATTCAGCCTATGCGCGTTGTACTTTGGCCATCTCCGGCGACGAAATCGCAAGCTGGAGGCCTGGATGTCTAAGGTACGTGCGAACCTTCCATAGGTCGCAATTATAGTGGTATCCGCCCTACCGGTTCTCGTCAACGAGCTTTGTAGCCAGAATCGACGATTTGGCTGTGTTGATGGTAGCGATCTCCGTAGACGTAATACTGGCGACAATTATAGAAGGGCAGTTAAGACGGCAAGGGGGAGATCGGCATGGCCGGCGAAGCTTAGCTTCCAGGAAAGCGAGTTAGCTGCGCGGCTCCTGCGTAACGCGCAAGCTACTAATGACCGTCTGCAACAGATCCTCGACCTCGACTTGGTACAACGAATGAAGCCTCGGCAGCGGAAGATATATCTCCGGTTACTCATGGTGATTCCGGCATGGCTCTTGCTGGCCTCACTCATCCGACTAGTCCGCGCATCCAATACAGCTGACCTAGTTCTGTACGCTTCCCTAGCCCTCGTCCACGCCGGATTTCTGGTTGCGTTCTGGTACATGTCGGAAGAGACCCGCTAAGTCGTGCCGCCCAGCGGGAACTGGCCGGCACGTCGCTGGCGCCCTAAAGCGCTCAGATCAACTTCGGTCCTCAGAGTGTCGAGCTTCACTCACGGCGACTTACTGTCGTCATGGCGGTTCCGGATGGCCTCGCTGCTGCTCTTGTCGCGTCCACGCCTCCACCTGCCGCGTCAGCTGTCGACCGAATACGTAGACCGCAAGGCTGACAAGAGCAGGACCACTGAGCGCGCCCCAGGTGAACCTCTGTCTTGCAGTGAGAATCAGTGCGTAAGAGGCAGCAACGCCGAGGATAAACGAGCCAACCGCTGCTAGGAGTGCGTGTTGGACCAACCAGCGTTCGAGCCGATTAGGGC
>JALZBR010000397.1 GCA_030863485.1 Actinomycetota bacterium | reverse complement strand
GCTCATGACCACGTCGCCCTGGGAGAAAGCTTGGGCATCTTCGACTCCGAGCGCGGCGCCAAGACCTCCGGCAGCAGGTTCGTATACCTCACCGGGCCGGGAGTGATGCTCGAGCTTGCGCTCGTGCGGTTTGCCATGGACATGCTCATCGAGCGCGGCTTTACCCCGGTCATCCCCCCCGTGCTCGTCAGGAGGCACGCCATGTACGGCACCGGCTTTCTTCCGACCGACGAGCACGAGTTCTACAAAGACGAACGCGATCAGTTGTACTTGGTCGGCACTTCGGAGGTGCCGCTCGCGGCGATGCACTCCGACGAGATCTTGCGCGCCTCCGATCTTCCCGTCCGCTACGCGGGCTTTTCTTCGTGTTTCAGGCGCGAGGCGGGAACTTACGGCAGGGAGACGAAGGGTCTGATCCGTGTGCACCAGTTCGACAAGGTCGAGCAGTTCTCGTTTGCCCATCCCGACGAGTCTTGGGACGAGTTCGCCGCGCTGCGCGCCAACCAGGAACGCATCTTGCAGGCCCTGGAGATTCCGTATCGAGTGGTCGTGATGTGCGGGGGAGACCTCGGCTCGTCGGCCGCCAAGAAGGTCGACAACGAAGCGTGGCTTCCGGGGGCGCAGCGCCATCTGGAGGTGACCTCGGCCTCCAACACCACCGACTACCAGGCGCGCCGCCTGCAGATCCGCTTCAAGGCCGATGGGGGCAACCGCTTGGTCCACACGTTGAACGGCACTGCGTGCGCGGTCGGGCGCACGCTCGTGGCGCTGCTAGAGAACCACCAGCGCGCCGACGGTGGCGTGGCGATCCCCGAGGCGCTGAGGCCGTACGCGGTCTTCGACGAGCTCAAGCCCATTCGCTAGGCCGGAGGGGGGCCGGTATCCGCGGAGCTTTCTGTCAGGAGGAGAGATGCAGGACACCGAGTTCATCTCGCTGGTGCAGGAGCGAGCCCAGCTCGACAGCGCCGGCGAAGCAGAAAGTGTCGTCCACGGCGTGCTGAGAATGCTGGCGCGACATCTGTCCGCCGGCGAGGCCGAGGACCTTGCCGGCCAGCTGCCACGGCTCTTCCACTCGGACCTTGCGAAGTCCAAGCAGGAAGCAGAGGGGTTTTCGCTAACCGTCTTCCTCCAGCGCCTGGCAGAGTGGGAAGGGGTCGACCAGAACGACGCCGAGCAGCACGCGCGCGCCGTCTTGAGCGTGCTGCAAGAGGCGGTGACTCCGGGCCAACTGAAGCACGTGCTGGCTCAGCTTCCGAAGGAGTTCGAGCAGCTCCTGGCCGAATGACTCGCCGACGACTAAGGGCGCGCCACGTGCCACTATTCGCGTAGGGCGCTGAGTTCCAAGGAGTCGGCTCGAGCACGGGAGGTAACGCTATGGCAGTCGGTCAGCAACTCGAAAGCCTTTACAACCAGATCGCGCAGGCGGCGAGCGAGCTGCAGACATCGGACTACGAAATCGAGTTCGAGGTCGACGCCGAGGGCATCACGGAGGTGGAGGTAGAACTCGAGGGACTCGAGGGCAACGAGGTGGAGGCGGGGCTGCGCATCTACAACGTCCTCGCGAACACGGTCGAGTTCGACGAGATCAAGCTCAAGGCGGGCGACGGAGAGCTCAGCCTCGAGGCCGAGCGCCGACAGGCACCGGCCGAACCGGCTTCGACCGAGGTCACGCCCGCAGAGGCAGCCGTCGAACCGGCTGCAGGCGAAGCGGCGCCCCCCACAGCAGCCGCTGAACCGGCTTCACCCGTATCGGGGGCCTGAGTAGCTAGAGGAGGTTTCTCTCCCGGGCGGACGCTACGCTAAACCCGGAGGGCTACGGTAACTGGTAACCGGACGGTCTTGAAAACCGTTGCCCGTAAGGGCTTGTGGGTTCGAGTCCCACGCCCTCCGCTAGCCAGTGAGCTGGGGTTTCGTGGCTCACGCCGACGTTCAGTCACGCGTCGCAGCGATCTCGTGTCAACGGATTGTCAACGCTTTTTCCCGGGGCAGTTTCTTTCAACTGATGGGACGCCGAAAGAGGTCGAACGTTGGTTCGATGGCGAGACAATGCCTGTAGATGGCTGGGTTTGACGCTCTCTTCAACTTCCGATCCGCTGACTTGCCCCTCCTCAAGAGCATGTTCTCGGCGGCCCGGCGTCGTGCTCGGGCAATGGACATTCGGTGGCGGGCGACGGTGGACGAGAAGAATGGGATCTGTTACCTGGTGCTGGATGGGCAGACGTACGGGTTGGACATCTTCATTGAGCGCCTTAGACGAGATCTCCCAGCGATAGCAGAAGCGACGTCATCTAGCCGGATCCCTTCAGAGCGCCGGCTCGTTGCACATGGGTTCGTGGAGATCGTCACGCGGTATCGCCTCTCGCTCTACGAGTACCGGCCGGAGGATTGGATACCCACGCTGCGAGCTCGACGGGAGCCCATCTATGCACTGCCGCACACGCTCCTCGCGCCGAAGGCCCCTCGACTGCAGCAAAGGTTGCTGGTGACGATGGACCTGCTGGCATCGTGGCACTACGAAGAAGTGTCACCGGAAGTACTTCTGGAAGAGATTCACACCGCCGCTGAGCTCATCCTTGAAGCTTCCGTGAACCGGCGGGCGAAGAAGCTTAGCTTTGCCCAGTTGGTGGAGAGGGCGGAGCGAGCCGGGCTCCTGGCCGGGCCGTGGGTCGAAACAGTTGTAGCGGGCACGCGGGATCCATCAGTTGAGCGTTACGCCGATGAGGAGACGAGACGCGAGAAGGACCTGCTGCTATCACTTAAGGACGCGCGGAAACGAGTACGACACCGAGGGGAGACGGGTGCCAAGGGCTGGCTCGACGCTAATTTCTGGGACGCTGTTCAAGTGCTTGAATACCTGGCACCGCACGCCATCGGTCCGTAATGGGCTCGCGATGCCAAGTCATCCGTGAGCGCGTCTTCATTCGAGGAGAAGACCTGGCCATATGGCTGGGGTGGCTCGACCGCATCGATCTAGAGCCCGAGAATCAAGAATTGTTCAAACGGAAACCTGATCAGGCGACGTCCTTCTCGCGGCATCCTCCGCCAACGGTCGCTTTATGGGTCTGCGCGACTTATTCCTCCTCTCTACGCGATCGCCGGAGAGATCTCGTGTTCGATGAAGTGGTCGATGCGACGGGGTGAGCGCCCGAGCACGCGCTCGACATCTTCCGAGACGGAGATGGAGCTGGGCTTGATGTCGCGCTCGAACAGCTCAACGAGCGCGTCGGCGTAAAAGTCTGGCACTCCGCTGTCTACCAGCCCTTCACGCCAAGCGTGTGCGGGCACATCGACGAAGTCGACGCGTCGTCCCAGCCGGGCCGAAAGCCGCCCGGCGAGCTCGGCGAAGGAGAGCGACTCGGGGCCCGTGAGCAAGAGGTGGCCCCCGACGGGGTTAATTGCCGTTACCTCATGGACGGCGACCTCCGCGATGTCGTTCGGATCAATGAAGGCACGCCGCGCCCCGTCGGCCGGGAAGACGATCTGCCCCTGCCGGATCAGTTCTCTCTGAGCCATGAGGCCGCTGACGATGAAGTCCGGGCGCAGGACGCTGACTTCCAGCTCGCTGGCTTGGAGACGACGCTCGATCTCCTCGTGCGGACGGGAGAAGGAGACGCCGCGGTTGAGAGCGGAGATCTTGACAACCCGCCGCAGCTCGCGCCCGGCATCGAGCGCGTTGGCCTCGTGCTCCAGCTGGGACGGCGTGAACGGCGTCACAAGGAACAGCGAATCGACCCCCTTGGAAGCCTCGTTCAGCGTCGAACGATCCCCGAGATCCCCGCTCACGACCTCGAACCCGAGCTCAATCAGAAAGACCGCGGAGCGGTCGCTGTGGGCGAGTGCCCGCACCTCGTCACGCCCTGCAAGCATCCTTGCCACGCGCGACCCAACCTGTCCGCTTGCCCCTACCAAGAGCATCATTGCTTTCCACCTCGCTTCCTCGGTCGGTCACGTCGATCGTGCTCGAAGCGAGGTCGCGGGTCTTCCGTAGCGTGTACGGAATCCGGTACGGATTCCGCGATGGGAAGCGGCAGCGAGGTTCCCCGCGGACCGAGCCGCGCCGGTCACAACCAGTCGGAGACAGACCGTGCGCGCGGCGAGGCGTGGGTTGAATAGACCTAGAGCTCGCCGCTCTCCAACTCCAGTTTTTGCTTCAGCCGGCGGCTCGGGCCGCGTCCTCGAGCGCTGAGGAAGTCGCTGCGGTGACGAGGCGCCGGCGGGTAGCGGCGGTAAATAACGGCGCCTCCCCGGAGCACGAGCTCGAGGTTGACGTGAGCTCGCCGGACGAAGACGTAGCCAAGATCCGCCCATACGAGCCCTCGGCGTCTGGCGCCAACTCAAGGCGCACGGTGCGGGCCTGCACGAGTCCCCGAGGACCCGGCGCGCCTCGTGCCCGTAGCACTCCTCCTTGCCGAAGGTGATCTCGGAGGCCGATATGCGGTGAAGTCTGATTGTGATCGATCGGGACGGGCCTAGGGTCGCCATCGCCCAACGGTCCGCCGTGGTCGTCATTGGGTTGTGTGCCGGCGACGGCAGGTTGCACCCAACCGAGACCTGAGCTTGCTCCGCTCCCGCTCGGGCATCGTGAATGCGAGGATGGCCTGCAGTGTGCGCTCCCCGAGGCTTTCACCTGAAGGACGGACGCGAAGCTGCGCGAAGCGTTCCCTCGCCCGGGGGTAGGGGGTCGGCTCGTAGGCCGAGAAGCGCACAGCACGAACTCCATTCGCGCCCTGAGGTCCCGTTCTTCTTCGGGCAGCTCCGCGATCTCTCGCTCGAGGATGTCCATGGCTTGGTGTCCCCGCCTGGTGAAGAACAGAAGCTGCGCCTATGGGCGCGCCTTTACGCAGACATCGAGGACCTGCAGCCAGCGGTGCGCGAGTTCATGCGTCGCTACAAACGAGGAGTGGCTGGTCGAAAGACACGGTCACATGCGCCGCGCGTCGCCTACGAGCTGGCGATGACACCGCGGGCGGCATGATGGTGGTTAAGGTCAGCAAGTTATCGGGGGAAGCGGGGCGCCGGCCGACGCCGACGGTCATATTCGATGGCACCGTCACCGCTGCGGGAGCAAACGGGCGTATCACTCGTCCATGGCCGGCGTCTGCGGTCTGAGAAGACAAGTGTCGCCTGCACAACCGCGGCGGTGACGGGGTGCCTTCCGACTACGCCGCCCGGCTAGGAGAAGCAGGGTTCGGGTTGGGGGTCGGCCGGGACGGTCGGGCGGAGATCGCCGGCTCGGATGTCAGTGATCACCACCTCCGCGACCTCGGTCGACGACGGGTTTCTCAAAGTGTGGATGTGGGGGTGGCGCGTTCGTCCCGGGTCGAAGAATCCGGTGCCGGTCGGGTAACTGGTGAAAGTGCAATCCGTCTCGTAGACCTCCACCGTCCCCCTCCGAACCGAGACGATATGGGGGCCGGGGTGGTAGTGCCAGAACGTGTGTCCACGAGGCTGGACGGTGATGTGCGCGACGATCACCTGCGACCCGGCCTTCTCGTTGATGCGGATACGATCGTTCACCGTAACGTTCGCTTCCTCGGTACGGATGACACCGTGTGTCCCGGTTCCGCTGCCTCGCGCCAGCTCCGACCAAGCGGCAATCGCGGTCACCGCAACGGTCACTACCACGAGAGCTCGATTCAACTTCTTTCGTTCCATGACCACTCTCCTTTTCGCTCCGTGACGAGTCTTAGCTGGACTTACTCGACCGGAACCCGGATGTGAGCTTGTTTCTTGAGTCGATTAGCCCTTGGGTCCCTGAAACAGTCCCAATAGATTGCCCTCGGGATCCTTGAACCACGCGCCCTTGATCCGGCCGACCGTGGCTATCCCGTTCTCGGTCTTGAAGGGGCCGTCGTACTCCTCGAAGATCAGGCCCCGGGCCTTGAGGTCGTCCACCGTCTTCTCGATGTCTGTGACGATGAACACCATTTGGGTGAAAGAGCCGTCGGAGGCGCCGGTGGACTCGGAAACCGAGAATTGAGAGCCGACCCCCGCCGTGTACGCGTAAGCGCCGGGGAATTCGTCGGTACGAGAGACCCCCAGCACGTCCTCGTAGAATTTCGCCGCCCGTCCCAGGTCCGAGACGGGGATGTTCGCAACCGCAGGTGCATCTGCCAGCATGCCTCTCACCTCCTTTCGTTCTCGACGTTAGGCACGGGAAGAGCAGACGTCTTCCGTGGATCTACGGAGCCCGATACGGAACCACCCGCGCTTAGGACCGTCGCCCGGAGCGCGTGGCGTCGTACAGTCGTCGAGTGAGTTTCCTGCTCCCGGGGAGAGCTCCGTATGTCGGGCGGAGGGCGGAGCTCGAGATCCTTGCCTCCGAACTCTCGCTCGCCCGGCGTGGCCACCTGCGCGTCGTCACGCTCGAGGGCGAGGCAGGCATCGGTAAGTCACGTCTTGCGGACCACTTCCTATCCCGAACCCGAGGGATCATCGCTCTGACCGCACGGGGGTACCCGTTCGGCACCGACACACCGTTCGCTCTGTGGGCGGAGGCGCTCGAAGGGCACCTCCGAACTCTCCCCAATCAAAAGGTGCGGTCACTGTGCGGCGGTTTTCTGGATGACCTTTCTCCTGTCCTGCGAAGCGCGGCCACCGCCCGCGATGAAAGCGCGGGGACAGCACAGCCACGCGTGCGAGAGGGCCTCGTGGTACTGGTCGGCAATCTCGCCGCCACCGCTCCGGTAGTGCTCGTTCTCGATGATCTGCAGCTCGCCGATGCGGCCTCGTGGGATGCGCTCGATTACGTGGCAAGGAACTTGTCCGGTGCGCGATTCCTTGTCATCGGTTGTGTCCGACCGGTAGATCTAGCGGGTCGCTCGGCGGCCAAACTCACCCTCTTGCGGCTCGAGCAGGACTCCATCCTGAGGAGAATCGAACTGGCTCCTCTCGGCGTCGACGACCTCTGGGTGTTGTCGGGGCGCGTGCTGGGTCGGCCGAGCGTTCCGCAGGCGCTCGCTTCGTGGCTGTCGCAGCGCTCCGGAGGCAACCCTTTGTTCGCTCTCGGACTCCTCGACGCCTTAGTCGCGGAGGGTGCCGATCTGACCCATCCTCAGCTCCAATCCCTGCCCGAGTCGTTGACCGAACGAATCGCGGCAGCCGTTGCGGGCCTGGACGACGACCACACAGCACTGCTCGAGCACCTCGCGGTCCTCGGTCGCAGGATCAGCCTGTCCGAGATGACTGAGGGCATCGGCGGCGACGAGGCGGAGATAGCCCGAGTTGCCGATTCTCTGGTCGGAATCCGGCTGGTCGCGGAACACCAACGGGGACCCATAGTCGAATACGAGATCGCGCACCCGCTGATCCGGGACGCGATCTATGAGCGCACCACTACGGCGCGCAGGCGACTGCTCCACCGGAAGATCGCCGCGATCCTTATGGAGGCGGGGCGGATTGTGGAAGCCGCAGCACACTTCGCCCTGGCGGCACATCCCGGCGACGCAGAGGCCATGCGTGTGTTGGTGACTGCGGCGGGGACCGCGTGGAGAGAGGGCGCCTTCAGCGAGGCTTTTCAGATCGCCCGCCCATTGCTGGAACTAATACCAACGGGAGACGAACGATGGATCGAGCTCTTAGATGCGCTACCGCTCGACGATCGATGGCTGTTCCACCACAGGACCGAGATCGACTACGGACTAGGCGCGAAGCTCATGACCGCTATCGAAGGAGCCCTTCAGGATTCGGACGATCCGATCCGGCAGGGAACGGTGAACTTCAACCTCGCCACCTTTAAGGCCTGGGGCACCGGGGACCGCGCCGAAGCGCGGCGGCGAGCCGAGGTCGCGATGGGGCTGTTCGGCAAGGCCGGCGATCATCGGCGGGCGGGGATGGCGGCCAACGAACTCGCCTGGGTGGTCGGCCTCAGCGGTGATTTCGCAGCGCAGGAGAAGACAGCCAGTCGGGCGCTCGAGGAAGCGTACGCGGCACGCGACCGTGGTGTAACAGGGATGGCGCTACACGCCATGGCATCGACGATGTGGCCGCGAGGGCGATTCGCCGAGGCCGAAGACGCGTGGCGGCGCAACATCGAGATAGCCCGCGCAGAAGGGAATACGGCCCGGCTCGCGGAAGCCCACGCGATCCTCGCTCTGTCGCTGAGCTTCGAGGGCAGGCTCGAGGAGGGCGCCCATTCGCTAAAAGAGGGGGCGACGGCCGATAGGCATGGCATTGATCTCCTGATCCTGGAGATCGACGCCTATCTGGCGTGGTTCCGTGGCGATCTGAGCGCCACCGTCGCGCGCGCACGGGAAGCATCTGCAATCCGGGGGTCCCTTCAGACCAACGTGCTCCAGCTCGGAGCGATGGCGGCCGCGGAAACCGGCGATGTGGCGGAGGCGCGTCGGCTCCTCTCTGGCGCACAGGCGGCAGTAAACACCCGCGGATATTGGATTATCGAGCCTCTGTTCCTTTGGGCAAGGGGCGTCGTTGGGCTCAAGGAGCAAGCGTCCAGGCGTGCGCTCGATGACGTCGACGCCGCCGCAGCCCGGCTGCGCGCGATCGATGCAGTCGCGGTCGAGGCGGACGTGCTCGTTGATCTGGCCGAGGCCGAAGCCGAGCTCAACCGGCCGGACGCGGTGATGCGCGCCGCAAACCGGATATCCGAGATATGGCACGCCATCGGTACCGATCGCTACCGCGCGCTGGCCGCGCTCGGCTCGGCGTGCGCGGCGCTCGTTTCGCGGGTCGATTCCACCACAACCGACGCGGTGCGAGACGCGGCGGATGTCTTCAGCGATGGCGGTTA
>JALZBR010000392.1 GCA_030863485.1 Actinomycetota bacterium | reverse complement strand
CTACAAGCGTGATGACCGCGTAGACACCAGGCTCACCCGCATCATCTTGCTGGGCACGCTTCCGGGAGTCCTCGTGGGCGCGTACATCCGCATCGAGTACCTGCCCGACCCGGACAGCTTCAAGCTCCTCGTCGGATTGCTGCTGTTGCCTCTCGGCATCAAGCTGATCTTCGACGCGATCCGTAAACGTGCATCCGAACCCGCCGACGCTCGCCCGAGCACCACACCGCTCTTCATCCTTTCGATCTTCGTAGGAGTGGGAGGAGGCATCTACGGAATCGGGGGCGGGGCGATCATCGCTCCCTTTCTCGTCGGTCTCCTCCACCTCCAGACCGGCCGGGTGGTGGGAGCAACCTTGATCGGCACGTTCGTCACCTCTGTGGTCGGGGTGATCACGTTCTACGTCCTGGACACGCAACCTGACTGGGCACTCGGCGCCCTGTTCGGGGTCGGGGGCCTCGTGGGCGGCTACGCGGGCGCCCGGTTCCGCAAGGGCCTCCCAGAGGGCGCGATCAAGGTCCTTCTCGGCGTCCTCGCCGCGGGGCTCGGGCTCTCTTATCTCGTCGGTTAGGAGCTCGCCAGGCTGCGGTAGCGGATCACCCCGGCCTGGTCTTCTTCCGCGACCGCGTCACCGTCTTCGACGACGAGGTCGAGATGCGCGATGACCTCCGACACCGAGAGGAAGACGTCGTAGCCGCTCACGTGTGGGTACATGGCCTGCGCCAGCTCGAAGGGACTCTTGGGATCCGCGTCGAGATGCGCGGCCACGTCACCCTTGCGTTTGACGTGATGCTCGGTCGTCTCTTTGATCAGCTTCTGCGGATCCTCGACCGGATCGCCGTGGCCCGGCAGGACGAGGAGCGGATCCATCGCGGCCATCGCCTCCAGGGAATGGAGGTACTCCTTCAAGGAGTGACGCCGCTCCCCCGGCTCGTCGAGCGATGGCTCCAGCAACGGGTTCGGTGACACGTCCGGCAGGAGCTGGTCGCCGGCGAACAGAGTCCTCGTCACGGTCTCGAGATAAACGAAGTGCCCCCCACTGTGT
This sequence comes from Actinomycetota bacterium, assembly GCA_030863485.1. Next base: position 19,254 of record JALZBR010000392.1, on the reverse strand, counting down.
CCCGGCATGAAATGCGCTTCGAGCTGAAACCCCTCCTCGAACGAGAAGCGCGCGCCGTCCTCGATCGGGACGATGTCATCGGGTTGCAGACGCGGCCTGGTGCTCTGTTTGCGCGCCTCGTCCATCTTCAACAGGAGCTCGAGCGGCATCCCGGCCTGCATGAGGAGACGACCTATCTCGGCAAACATCTGACGATCGCCGACTCGCGCGAGCTCGCGGGCGGGGAAGTGGATGGTCGCGCCGGATACGTCCTGGATCTCGTGGATCAGGCCGTAGTGGTCGTAGTGGGCGTGCGTGACGATGATCCGCCTCACGTCCTGCGGCCGGGTCCCCCCAGAGCTCAAGCCCTCGAAGAGAACTTCCTTCCCCTCGGTCGTGTTGATGCCGGAATCGACGAGGGTCAAGGGCTCGGCCTCGATGAGGTACGAGTTGACGGGCCCGACCGCATAGGGCGTCGGGATTCGGATGCGCCGAACGGGCAAGGACGAAAGCGTCATGTCACCGGCCGATGAATTCGGCCTTCCCCGGCCCCTTCTCGACGAACGACTTCATCCCGATCTTCTGATCCTCGCTGGCGAACAGAGCGGCGAAGGCTTGACGTTCCAGGAGTAGGCCGTTGGCCACGTCCACCTGCATCCCATTCTGTATCGCCTGCTTAGCGGCCATGAGGGCGACGGCCGGACCGGACGCGTAACGCTCTGCGAGCGAAACCGCCCGGGTGTAGACCTCAGCCGCGGGAACGACGTCGTTGACGAGACCGATCGAGAGCGCCTCGTCGGACTTCACGAAGCGGCCCGAGTAGACGATGTCCTTGGCGCGACCCATGCCCACGAGTCGAGGCAGCCTCTGAGTACCCCCGGCCCCCGGGATGACTCCCAGGAGGATCTCGGGCTGCCCCAGCTGCGAGTCCTCGGCGCATATGCGGAAGTCGCACGCCAGGGCGAGCTCGCAGCCTCCGCCGAGGGCATAACCGTTTATTGCCGCGATCGTGACCATCGGAAGGTTCTCGAGCCGGGAGAAGACGTCCTGGAACTCACCGATGTAGCGGTACATGTTGACCGCATCCCGTTGCTCCATCTCCTTGATGTCGGCCCCCGCGGCGAAGACCCGCTCGCCTCCCCAGAGGACGACGGCCCGCACCTGCTCGTTGGAACGCGCCTCTGCCACGGCTTCATCGATCTCGCGCGCCACCTGTGCGTTGAGCGCGTTCACCTTTGGACGATCGAGTCGGATCGTGCCGACGCCGGACTCTCCAACCTCCAGATTGACGAACTCGCCCACGGGACCTCCCGAGTTGATAGCTCTCGTTTTCGTGGCGGCCAGCATAGGCAATGGGGCCCCGCTCCTTTCTCTGGCGGCTGGTCGCGCCATCTACGATTACCGGGTGACCGACACATATAAAGAGGCCCTTCGAGGCGCTCTCGAAGAGAATCCCGGGCGACGCCTCCCCCTCGACGGCGCGAGAGATGCCGCCGTTCTCATACCGATCGTCGCCACACCTCAGCCGACGGCTATCTTCACGGTGAGAACGAAGACTCTCAGCAGCCACAAGGGCCAGATCTCTTTTCCCGGAGGCTCGATCGACCCGAGCGACGCCTCAGCGACCGCGGCCGCCCTGCGCGAGTCCGAGGAGGAGATCGGGCTGGATCCAGCCGACGTCGAGGTGCTCGGCGCGCTCGACAACTTCCACACCTTCGTGTCGGGTTACCTCGTGACGCCGGTGGTGGGTTGGCTGGCCAAAAGCCCACGCCTGAGGCCGAACCCCGCCGAGGTGGCCGAGGTCTTGCAGATCCCCCTTGCAGATCTCTCCGAAGAGATCCGTTCGGAGCCGGGCTTTACCTACGCGGGCAGGACCTTTCCGACCGAGGCATGGATCTGGGGCAACCACGTCATCTGGGGCGTCACAGCTCGCATCGTTCGAGCCTTCCTCGGTCGCCTCGCCGAAGCAGGCCTGGCCGAGGCCCCCGGGCCCACCAGCACGCCGTGGCCGGACCTCGATCCGGCGCCGCCCCGATGATCGAGTTCCTCCTCGCTCTGGCCGCCTCACCAACTCCGAGCCCGTCGCCGTCGCTGGACCCCTCAGTCCTCGAGGCCGACCCGCTCACCACCGTCGCTGCGATCGTGGCGATCGTGTTCGCTCTCGCGGCAGCAGTGATCGGCTATCGCATCATCCGGGGGGGCCGGGGCCTTTGAGCGCGGGCGCGACCGGCGTCGGTCGGCTCGCCTGAGGCGACTAGGGACGACCTCCGCAGGCCGCGCGGCGGCGACTTACTAGGAGCTAGAACATCGGGGGCTCGGTGTAGACCCCCCAGACGTCTTTGAGAGCGGCCACCATCTCGCCCAGGGTCACGTATGCCTTTGCGGCCTCGACCATCACCGGGACGGAGTTCTGTGACTCGTCGAGTGCCATCTCCTTGAGGTTCTGGATGGCCTCGTCCGCCTTCTTCTGATCGCGGTTCGCGCGCACCTCGGCGACCGACTTCTGCTGGCGCTCCTCGATATCGGGATCGATGATCAGGACCTCGGGGAAGTCCTGCACGGTCTTCGTGAAGCGGTTGACCCCGACGACGACCTTGCGACCCTTCTCGAACAACTGCTGATAGTTGAACGCAGCGTCGGCGATCTCCTTCTGGAAATAGCCCTCCTCGATACCGGCAAGCATTCCGTCGAGGATCGAGCCGTCACCGAGCTCGTCGATCTTCGAGAAGTACTCCTCGGCGGCCTGCTCCGTCTTGTCCGTGAGCGCCTCGACGAACCAGGACCCACCCAGTGGGTCGATCGTGTTCGTGACGCCGGTCTCGTAACCGATGACCTGCTGCGTGCGCAGGGCGATCTCGACGGCTTCCTCGGTGGGCAATGCGAGGACCTCGTCGAGCGAGTTCGTGTGGAGGGACTGGGTCCCGCCCAACACGGCGGCAAGAGCCTCGGTCGTGGTCCGGATGACGTTGTTGTAGGGCTGCTGGGCGGTAAGCGAAACACCCGCCGTCTGCGTGTGGAACTTGAGCATCCAGGAGCGCTCCTTCTTGGCCCCGTAGCGCTCCTTCATCCAGCGAGACCAGATACGCCGGGCGGCACGGAACTTTGCGATCTCTTCGAAGAAGTCGATGTGCGAGTTGAAGAAGAACGACAGGCCGGGAGCGAAAGCATCCACGTCCAGGCCTCGCCGCATGCCGAGCTCAACGTGCGCGAAGCCCGAGGCAATGGTGAACGCGAGCTCCTGCACGGCCGTCGACCCGGCCTCACGGATGTGATAGCCGGAAATCGACAGCGGGTAGTACTTCGGGACCTCCCGGACGCAGAAATCCATCATGTCCGCAGTCAGTCGCAGGTGAGGCTCGGGCGGGAAGAGCCACTCTTTCTGTGCGATGTATTCCTTGAGGATGTCTGTCTGACAGGTGCCCCCCAGCTTCGAGATGTCGGCACCCTGTTTCTCGGCCGCCGCGAGATAGAAGGCGAACAGCATGGGGGCCGGACCCGAGATCGTCATCGAGGTGGTGATGTCCTCGAGGCTTATGTCTCGGAACAGGATCTCCATGTCTGCGAGTGAGTCGACCGCCACCCCGCAACGTCCGACCTCGCCCTCAGACTGCGGCTCGTCCGAATCACGCCCCATGAGAGTGGGCATGTCGAAAGCAACCGAAAGACCGGTCTGTCCCTGTTCGGTGAGGAAGCGGAACCTCTCGTTGGTCTGCGCCGGCGTGCCGAACCCGGCGAACTGGCGCATGGTCCAGAGACGGCCCCTATACCCCGACGGGTAGATGCCGCGCGTGAAGGGGTACTCGCCGGGAACGCCGATCTTGGGATCGACCTCGCCCTCGGGTCCGTAGAGAGGATCGACTTCGACACTCGAAAGCGTGTCGAAGTCGACGTCCTCGCGCAATTTAGCCTGCTGGTAGCTCTCGCGCCACTTCTTTGTGGGATCGTCGGCCATCGGCAGATTCTACCGCCCGGAGAGTTGATCCCTTCCTGCCCTCCGGCCCCCAACCCTCCTCAGGGAACCGCGACACCCCAAGCGGGTTCGAAGCTGTGCGTGGCCCCCTCGTACACCTCCTGGACGCTCGCAGCCGACCCGGCGGCAGCGGGAGCCTGCAAGACTTTTCTCACCGGTGACGTGCTGTCGTCTTGCCACCCGGCGAACGCAATGGACTGCTCGTCCGGTGACCAACTTGGACTTTCGTAGTGGGAGTCGTAGTCGGCGGGCCCGGTCACCTGTGCCGTGACTTCTCCCGAAACGGCATCGACTATCACGACTCCGGGATTGGGAGCATGGATAGTGGTACCGATCTCGCTCGTCACGACGATCTCGTCCCCGGCGGGCGACCAAGATGGTTCGGTGTAATTCATTCCGTCGGTGGTCAACCTCTCTTTTTCGAGACCGTTCGGGTTCATGACCCAGAGGTCGTCCAGGACCACGAACACGATCACATCCTGCGACGACCAGTCGGGAAAGCCGTGGTAGGAGAGGTTCGTATCGAATAAATGGAGCTGTTTGATGCCCGTGCCGTCAAGGTCTATGCGGTAAAGGCGGTTCCTGGGGAAGCCGCTGGTGTTCCGGGTTGCCTGGAACACCAGCTGGTCGCCTTCGGGAGACCATGCCGGGTAGCGCGCTTGGGTTAAGTCCAAGTTGTTGCTTGCCCTTTTGGTGACGTTCTTCGCGCCCGCAGAACCGATCGTCTTGACCCAGATGTCGCCGGCAGCGGAGAACGCGATCTTCTTGCCGGTCGGCGACACGCTCACATCTAGGAGCTTCGGCTTACCGGGGAAGTCGGCCCCTTTGGCCACAACCTGACGGGTGCTGTCTTCGGTCGCGCTGACGCCGTAGATGTTCTTGCCCTGGCGGAAAAAGATGCGTCCGTTGTCCCCCGAGAAAGTTGCTCTAGCTGGCGTCGTCGCGACCAATCCCATTGCGCTCACTACGAAAACGATCACAGCGACCGCTGTACGAATCCTCGTGAATCCTCTCGTCGCAACGAACATTCTTCTCACGGCCTCCTTGATCGAAATTGCCTGTCGAGATTCAAGGCCGCTGCCGAGGGAGATGTCCATACGTATATCTGGAAACGGAGCGTTGGGGTCGAGGAAACAGACTAGTTAGTTGTGACTATCCCCTGGAACCCAACCGAGCTATGTCCAACCAAGGTCCAGGACGGGGCGATCTCTTCAGAGACTTTGGATGAGCTGGTCGGCTGCCTCGTAGGGGTCGAGACGGCGGGCCTCGACCTCTCCTGTGAGCTCGGTCAACAGGGCTCTCGACTCCGTATCGACGCGCTGCCTGAAGCGTTCGGCGACGATCTCGCGTAGCTCACGCTCGACGCGCCGGCGCCGTCGTGACTCCAGCAGGCCGTTCTCTTCCTGGTAACCGCGGTGCTTCTCGATCGCGGTCCACAGGTCACCGATCCCGTCGCCTTTCGTAGCGACCGTAGAGACGATCTCCGGCTTCCACTCCGTGTTCGATAGCTCCAGCATCTGCTGCAGCTCGCGAATCGTTTGGCGGGCCCCCTGGCGATCCGCCTTGTTCACGACGAAGACGTCCGCGATCTCCATGAGGCCTGCTTTTGCCGCCTGAACCGCGTCCCCCCAACCGGGGTTGACCACGACGATTGTGGTGTCACAGGCATCTGTGATCTCGACCTCCGCTTGTCCCACCCCGACCGTTTCGATGACGATCAGCTCCTTGCCGACCGCGTCCAGGACGCGCACGGCCTCAGGCGTAGCGAGGGACGTGCCGCCGAGGTGGCCGCGCGTCGCCATGGAGCGGATGAACACCTCCGGATCGGTCGCATGACTTTGCATCCGCACCCGGTCGCCGAGCAACGCTCCGCCAGAGAAGGGGCTGGACGGATCGATTGCGAGAACTCCGACGGTGAGGCCTTCGCCGCGAGCGTGCCCTACGAGCTTCTCGGTAAGAGTCGACTTGCCGGCACCCGGAGCGCCGGTTATCCCAACCGTGTAGGCCCTCCCGGTTTGCGGATAGAGGATCTTCATCGCGGCCCCCACGTCGGGACCCCCGTCTTCGACCAAGGAGAGGAGGCGCGCTATTCCCGCGCGTTCGCCGGAGAGGGCGCGCTCGACGAGGGCTGATACGTCCACGGACCGGGTGACCTAAGCCTCGATCGCTATGACTTCGCTGATCTCCGGTACCCGCTCTCGCAGGATCCTCTCGACTCCTTGTTTCAGAGTGACCGGTGAGATCGGACAGGTTTCGCAGGTGCCGAGAAGATGCACGGTGACGGTGCCCCCGTCGATGCCCACCAGCCTGATGTCTCCCCCATCCATCTGGATGGCGGGGCGGATCAACTCGAGGGCTTCCTTTACTTGTTCTTCGATGAGGGTCGCTTGGGCCACATCCCAATCGTACCGGTTATGCCGGCGGATCCTACGATCAAAAGCAGCACGAGCGCCGTCAGTCTGAGCGGCAGAGAGGCGCTCGTCTCCTCCGTTTCGCCCAATGCCTTCGGTGAATCGGCTCCTTTCCCCCTCTTCGATGACAGAGGCTCCACTGCTATCTCGATCGCCTTGCTGCGTCCGGCGGCCCGATCGGACACGGCCTCGACGCGCACCTTGTAACGCCCGGGCTGGAGCGGTGCCACCCACGAGATCCGTCCCTTCCCTCGGTCCTTCAGCTCGACGTTGAGATCGGAGAACTTGGAACCCCCGGAGGTAAGCGTCGAGACCCGGGCCGGGTGGGACAGATCGATTGTGAGCGGAGCCGCCTCTCCGGCAACGATGGTCTTCGGTGCCTCGAGGATGTCGACCGAGATGGACGGGGCGCCGGTGGGCACCCGCTTCCGGGGCTCGAAGTCGTCCGGCGGGGGGCCGACTGCCCCGGGCTCGATTGCAACCGTGTCCCCACCGGTGAAATTGAACCCCCAGGTGCCCAGCGCGTTTCGCACGATCGTCTTGCCCGTTCCATCGACGATCGAGAAAGAGCCTGTGGCGCTAACGGACGACTGGGCCCAGGAGACACCGACGTCGATCGGCCCCCGGTAGGGAATGGGCCCGACGGTGGTGTTGCGGTAGTAGTACTTCAAGATGTCGACATAGCTCGAGCCCAGCTGGGCCATTCCATGCGCCCCCCATTGCGACATCCCGGTGCCATGCCCCCAGCCCCGGCCGAAGAAGTGGATCACCTTGCCCTGTGTCACCACTTTGAAGCGCTCCGAGGGAAGCGTCTCCGGAAGAGGTCCAGTCGGACCCTGCGACGGGTAGACCCCGGGGAACATGCTGGGCGCGTTGTCGCGGGCAACCGTGCGGAAGTCGTCACCCAACCTCACGAGGGACCCCTTCGTCCCCTTGAATCTGATATCGGGATAGGGCAAGCCCGTACGAGACGGAGGCGGAAGAGTGCGCGCGGTGACCAAACGTCCGTGTTGCGGCCCCCACCATCCCGCCCTCTCCAGCAACGCCTGGACATGCTCTAGCGGGAAGGAGACCTTCCAGTTGAGCAACGGGGCGCCCTGCTCGTGTGGACTCGGCACGCCCTGCAGATATGGGTACGAAGGCTCGTCGTAGAACACGTCCTCGTTGTCGAAGGTCCGGCCCCCGGACGTCGAGTGATAGCGAGCGAGGATCGGTTGCCCCCGGTAGAGGACCGCCTCGCCCGCCGTGTCTCGCACGGCCTGGACCCAGCGATGACCGTTCGAGAGGTTGAGCACGTCGGCGCCCGAGAAGACCTGGCAGTCGGTAGAGGCGCAGATGTCGAAACCGTAGGTGGCCGCATCTCCGACCGGTGGTCTCAACAAGGTCCACAGCGCGTAAGTGCGCGCCGCCACGGCCTGAGCTCGCAGGGCATGAAGAGGCCACTCCGGAGGGACCTCGTTAAGACCGAGCACGTAGCGCTCGAGGGGCAGGCGGTTGACGACGACGAGACCGTCTCCCGCGTTCTGCAACTTGACGGTGTCCAGGAAACTGTGGAGTCCGGCGAGGGCGATCTGATTGTTGCCATGCGCAACCAGGCTTACCGGGGCGACCCCCGACGTCGGCTTCTTCGGCTTGGCGGCGGCCGGGGGGGCGAACAGAGCACCGGCAAGTGCCAGACAGCACGAAACGGCGAGGACTCTTGTGACGCGCATCCGTCAATCATCCGTCACCCGCGGGAGGCGCGAGAAACGTCAGTCCTCGACCTCGGAGGCCCGGACCGCGGCCCCCAGGGCCGCCAGCTTGCCGGGGAGGTCCTCGTAGCCTCTCTCGATGTGGCCCCCGTCATAGACATCTGTTCGGCCTTGGGCGCAGAGACCGGCCATGACCAGAGCTGCTCCCGCTCGGATATCGGGGGCCCTGACCGGGGCTCCCGAGAGCCTCTCGACGCCACGGATAACCGCGTGATGTCCCTCCACCCGCACGCGGGAGCCCATGCGATTCACCTCGTCGACGAACAGCCAGCGAGCCTCGAAGACGTTCTCGGTGAGGATCGACGAACCCTCTGCCTGGGCAAGCAACACCATCATCAACGGCTGCAGGTCCGTGGGGAATCCCGGATAAGGGAGCGTCACGAGATCCATCGTCTTCGGTCGCTGGGTCATCCTGATCCTGATCTCACCGTCGCCGCGGGTGACCTCGGCCCCCGCCTCCTCCAGCTTCAGCAACGGCAGCTCGAGGTGGTCCGGCCGCACCTCGGTCAGCTGCACGTTGCCCCGAGTTGCAACCGCCGCGATCGCAAAGGTTCCCGCTTCGATCCGATCCGGGATGATCTCGTGACTTACCGGTGACAGTTCGGGCACACCTTCGATCTCGATCGTGGGACTCCCCGCTCCTTCGATGCGCGCGCCGGCGCGGTTGAGAAAGACCGCCAGGTCCTGGATCTCGGGCTCTCGTGCCGCGTTCTCGATCGTCGTGCTCCCTTGTGCGGTCGCCGCCGCCATGAGCATGTTCTCGGTCGCACCCACCGACGGGAACTCAAGCAAGACCCTCGTCCCGGTGAAGCGGTCCACCACTCCTTCTACAAAGCCGTGTTGAGAGGTGAACTTGGCTCCCATCTTCTCGAGGCCCTTCATGTGCAGGTCGATCGGACGAGAACCGATGGCGTCACCACCGGGCATGGCAACGCGCGCCCTCCCCAGCCGAGCAAGGAGGGGGCCGAGGACCTGGATCGAGGCCCGCATGCGGCGCACGAGATCGTAAGGAGTCTCTTCGTTCAAATCGCCGGAACAATCGATCTTCATTCGTTGCCCCTCGAACCCGACCTCTGCGCCGAGCTCTTCGAGGACCTGGGCCATGAGGAAGACATCCTTGATGCGGGGGACGCGTTCCAAGACGACCTCGCCGGGGATCATCAGCGACGCCGCCATGAGCTTGAGCGTGCAGTTCTTAGCGCCGCTGATCCCGACGCTTCCCTCGAGCGTGACGGGTCCGTCGATGCTGTAGAGCCTCATGGAACCATCCTACGGGGGGTCTTAGGCGAAGCGCAGTCGCGACAAGGGCGCCCCTAGAGGCGCCCTTTTGGTGATAGCCGTTCGCTCTACTTGTAGCGGCGTCCGCCCGTCCTGCCGGTCCGCTTCGCGGCGGACTTTGCACGGCCCGCGGACTTCCTCGCAGTCGAACGAGCCCCGCGAGCGGCGCTCTTGGCTCCGGCGCGAGCTCCTGCCGCGGTCTTACGGGCAGTGGACTTGGCCCGACGAGTGGTCTTCCGCGCAGTCGACTTCGCCCGATTCGTGGTCTTACGGGCGGTGGACTTTGCCCTGCGCGTGGACTTACGAGCAGTGGACTTCCTACCCGTGGTCTTCTTGCGACCGCCGGTCGACTTCCGCCCGGTGGTCTTCTTGCGACCACCCGTGGACTTCCGAGCCGTCGACTTCCTGCCCGTTGTCTTCCGGCCCGTGGTCTTCTTCCGACCGCCGGTGGATTTGCGAGCGGTGGACTTGCGACCCGTCGTCTTCTTGCGACCGCCCGTCGTCTTCTTGCGACCGCCCGTCGACTTCCTGCCTGTGGTCTTCTTACGACCGGTCGACTTGCGACCCGTAGTCTTCTTCCTGCCGCCGGTCGACTTGCGACCCGTGGTCTTCTTGCGACCACCCGTGGACTTCCGAGCCGTCGTCTTCTTGCGACCGGTGGTCTTCTTGCGGCCTCCGGTGGATTTGCGCCCGGTCGTCTTCTTCCGGCCCCCGGTGGATTTGCGCCCGGTCGACTTGCGACCTCCAGTCGACTTCCGGCCTCCAGTGGATTTGCGACCCGTGGTCTTCTTCCGCCCCCCCGTCGATTTGCTGCCGGTGGTCTTGCGTCGACCGGTTGACTTCTTCGCAGTGGACTTCTTGCGTCCCGTGCTCTTCTTGCGAGAAGTGGACTTCGATCCGGAGGAGCTGCGCCCGCTGCTCTTGCGTGCGGTCGATTTGGAGCTGCCCCCGCTCGAAGACCCACCGGAGCCGGACGAGCTGCCTTCATCGCCTCCGGGAGATGCCACGTCGGCACCAACCACAGCAGTGGTCGCGACGACTCTCCGCGCGGTAGCCGTGAGGCCCGAATCGGTTGGCTCGGGGGCTACGACGTTCGCCGCGGTCTCCGCGACATTCGCGACGCCCTCGCGAACCTGATCGATTAATCCCTTGTCCTCGTCAGCCATATAGCTCCTCCCTTGTGCTTTACGCGACTGTAAATGCGTACCTTGCTTTTTCCCAACTTGCAAGCGCGAAACCTTTTCATAGGCACTTGCTCTCGACTGCACCAGCGATAAGTGGGTATTGCAACCAGTAATGGCGACGACGAAGCTTCTCAAGATCTACCTGCAGGACCACGAAGGCCTCTCCTATGCCACGAGCGAGCTCATCCGTCGCGTCCGTTCCAAGAACGGCGAGGAACCTCTGGCCGGCTTCCTCGACCGAATAGCAGAGACGACGAGAAGAGATCGAGCCGCTCTGATCGGGCTCATGGAGAGGTACGGAGTGCGGCCTAACGGGTTGAAACGACGCGTCTTGTGGCTGGGAGAGAAGCTCGGTCGGCTCAAGCTCAACGGACGGATCGTGAACTACTCACCCCTCAGCCGTCTCTACGAGTTGGAGAGCCTGACTTTGGTAGTGACGATGAAGGTCTCGCTGTGGCAATCGCTACGAGCCGAGCTGGCAGGCGACGGACGCCTCGAAGGAGCACATCCCGATGAGCTCCTAGAGCAGGCAGAGCGGGATCTCGAGGCTTTGGCCGGCCATCGCACCGCCGCGGCAGCGCGCGCGTTCGGAGACTAGAACCCAGAGCCGGGATCGATGTCGAGCCGGGCCTCGATCAGCCACAGGTTCCGCCGCACGCACTCGGGACACAGAGCCATGGGCCGACCGTTCGCGTCGGGCATCTCCTGCCAGCCGAGGGGGACCAATCCCTGTCGGCGCGTCTCCGAGCGCCCGCACGAGGAACAGAAGACGCGGTTACGTAGGTTCTCGGGGCGGTCGGTCATGGACGTCCTTTTGCGTGCAGAGATGTTCGGAACAAGGACTGCCCCGGCTTATTGACCGCGGCTCTCAGCTATCTCGACCCGCGCCATCTCGACCCGCAGCGAGGCCTCGACTCGGTCGTCGGAGGACTCCTCGGCTCGCCGGCGAGCCTCGTCGAGCCGCCTGCGCGCCTCGGCTACGTCGATGTCCGCCAGCGACTCGGCATTGTCCGCCAGCACGATCACGTGGTAATCGTCTGCCGGGCCCGACGCCTCGAGAAAACCTCCCGGAACGAAAAACTCCTGTCGCTCACCGCCGGACACGACCCCGACCACACCGGGCACGAGCGCGGCCAGGAAAGGGATATGTCCCCGCATGATCCCGAACTCACCCTCGGGTGAGCGGGCGACGACCAGATCGGCGTCGCCCTCCCACACCTTCTCTTCCGGGGAGACGATGCTGACGTTCATTGCCATCGTCTGATTACTCCGCCAGTTCCTTGGCCTTGGCCTGAGCCTCTTCGATCCCACCGACCATGTAGAAGGCCTGCTCGGGCAGATCGTCGTACTCACCCTCGGCGAGACCCTTGAAGGAAGCGATCGTCTCGTCAACCGACACGTACTTACCGGGGATACCGGTGAACTGCTCGGCGACGAAGAAGGGCTGGCTCAGGAATCGCTGGATCTTGCGAGCTCGCTGAACTGTGATCTTGTCCTCCTCGGACAGCTCGTCGATACCGAGGATGGCGATGATGTCCTGCAGGTCGGTGTAGCGCTGCAGGATCCTCTGCACCTCGAGAGCGACGTCGTAATGCTCGTTACCCACGTAACGGGGGTCCAGGATGCGCGAGGTCGAGTCGAGCGGGTCGACCGCTGGGTAGATCCCGAGCTCCGAGATCTTTCGGGACAGGACCGTCGTGGCGTCGAGGTGAGCGAACGTCGTGTGGGGGGCCGGGTCGGTGATGTCGTCGGCGGGGACGTAGATCGCCTGCAGTGACGTGATCGAGCGACCCTTCGTCGAGGTGATCCGCTCCTGGAGCTCTCCCATCTCCTCCGACAGAGTGGGCTGGTAACCCACGGCGGAAGGCATACGGCCGAGCAGAGTCGACACTTCGGAGCCCGCCTGCACGAAACGGAAAATGTTGTCGATGAACAACAGGACATCCTGGTGCTCTTCGTCCCGGAAGTACTCGGCCATCGTGAGAGCGCTAAGCGCGACCCGCAGGCGGACGCCGGGGGGCTCGTCCATCTGGCCGTAGACCAGCGCCGTCTTCTCGAGGACGCCCGACTCCTTCATCTCGATCAAAAGGTCGGTTCCCTCACGGGTCCGCTCGCCGACGCCGGCGAACACCGAGACACCGCTGTGCTGTTCGGCAACCCGGTAGATCATCTCCTGGATGACGACGGTCTTGCCGACTCCGGCTCCACCGAACATCCCGATCTTCCCACCCTGCACGTAGGGCTCGAGGAGGTCGATGACCTTGATCCCGGTCTCGAACATCTCCGTCTTCGGCTCGAGCTCTTCGTAGGGAGGAGCCGACCGGTGAATAGGCCAGCGCGTCGTGCCCTCGGGGATCTCCGATCCATCGACCGGCTCGCCCAGGACGTTGTAGACGTGGCCCAGGGTGGAGGGTCCCACCGGGACGGTAATCGGCTGGCCCGTGTTGACGACTTTCGTCCCACGTACGAGCCCGTCGGTCGCCTTCATGCAAATGGCTTTGACCATGGACTGTCCGATGTGTTGGCTCACCTCTGCGGTGATCGTGTCCGTGTTGCCCTCGACCGTTCGCTCGACGGTCAGAGCGAAACCGATCTCGGGAAGAGCGTTAGGCGGGAACTCGACCTCGATGACCGGGCCGGTGATGGTCAGCACGCGACCCTCGCTGGTCTGGTGCTCTGACAGACGCTCCTCTGTTATTGCCATGACTCCTCCTAGACCTTCCTCATTGCGCGGTTCGCCCCGGCGTTCCGCTCTCGCTGATAGCTGCCTGCAGAGGCTCCACCCGGTGGTGACCCTTGTCTGCTGAATGCTGGGCCTCGGCCCCTCCGATGACTTCCATGATCTCTGTGGTGATCTCGGCCTGACGGGCCTGGTTATAGGTACGCGTCAGACCCTCGATCAACTCGTCTGCGTTGTCGGTGGCCGCCTTCATGGCCCGTCGGCGTGCCGCGTGCTCGGATGCAGCTGCCTCGAGCATGCCCTGGTAGACGGCCCCCTCGATGTAGCGTGGGAGGAGATAGCCGAGGATGTCGGCCGGCTCGGGCTCGAAGACGTACGAGGCCGAGGTGCCGGTATCGCCTTGGCCGAGGTCCTCCCTCGGGATCGGGAGAAGTTTCACGACCGTGGCTCGCTGGGTCAACGCCGACTCGAACTTCGTGTACGCGATGCGGACCTCGTCGACTTCGCCCTGAGAGAAAGCGTTCGTGGCCGCCTTCGCCGCGGCTCGAGCGTCTTCGATCTTGGGCTGGTCGGACGAGCCCGTCCAAGAGTCCTCGAAGTCGTATCCCCGGAAGCGAAAATACGTCACACCCTTCTTTCCCACGAGGAACAAGCGGGTTCGGTCGTGCTCTTCCATGTCCCGCTCCGCGGCCCTGATCACGTTCGAGTTATAGGCCCCCGCCAGACCCCGGTCGGCGGTGACCACGATCATGCCGACGGTCCCGACCGTGTCGCGCTGCTTCAACAGCGGGTGATCGACGTTGCCAGCGTTCTGGGCCACAGAAGCCATGAGCCGGCGCATCTCCTCGTCGTAGGGCCGAGCGGCCTCGACCCTCTGCTGCGCCTTGATGATGCGCGACGAGGCGATCAGCTCCATTGCGCGCGTGATCTTCTTCGTCGAGGAAACCGACGTGATGCGTCGCTTGATCGCCCGGAGCTGCTGTGCCATCTAGATCCCTACCTACTCCCCGATCGGTCCGTCTGTCTCGCCCTCGGGGGCGGCTGCGTCGGACGGCGTGGCCGTGTCCGCGGGTGTCGACGAGTCGGCGGTCTCGGCTGCCCCGGCTCTCTGGGGGTCGGGAACGCCTTCCTCGGCCGCGGTCGTCTCGACCGTATCGACCCGCTGGGTGAAGGAGTCCTTGAACTCCTGCACAGCCTTCTGGAGCCTCTCGTTGAGGTCGTCTTCGATCTTCCCCTTGGAGACGATCTCCTCGCCGATGTCGGAGTAACGGCTGCGCATGTGGTCGAGAAGACCCCGTTCGAAATCGATGATCTTGCTCACGGGGATGTCATCCATGTAGCCGTTCGTGACGGCCCAGATCGAGATGACCTGGTCCTCGACTGGGTAGGGCGTGTACTGCTTCTGCTTCAGCAATTCGACGACTCGCGCGCCACGGTCGAGCTGGGCCTGCGAGGCTTTGTCCAGCTCGGAACCGAACTCGGCGAAGGCCTCGAGCTCGCGGAACTGAGCGAGGTCGATGCGAAGACGACCGGCGACCGATTTCATCGCCTTGATCTGCGCGTTCCCACCCACTCGTGAGACCGAGATGCCCACGTTGATGGCCGGGCGGACTCCCGAGAAGAAGAGGTCCGACTCCAAGAAGATCTGCCCGTCGGTGATGGAGATGACGTTCGTCGGGATGTAGGCGGAGACGTCGCCGCCCTTTGTCTCGATCAACGGGAGCGCAGTGAGGGACCCGCCACCCTTCTCGTCTGACAGCTTCGCCGCACGCTCGAGCAAACGGGAGTGAAGGTAGAAGACGTCGCCGGGATATGCCTCGCGACCCGGAGGACGACGCAACAGAAGCGAGAGCTGCCGGTAGGCGATCGCCTGCTTGGAGAGGTCGTCATAGACGATCAGCGCGTGCTCGCCGTTCTCCATCCAGTGCTGGCCCATGGCGCACCCCGAATAGGGAGCGAGGAACTGGAACGGGGCCGGGTCCGAGGCGGCAGCGTTTACGACAACGGTGTATTCGAGGGCGCCGTTCGCTTCGAGGGCGGCAACGACCTCGGCTACCGTCGAAGCCTTCTGGCCGACGGCCACGTAGATGCACTTGACCTGCTGCTCGCTGCCCCACAGCTGACGCTGGTTGATGATCGCGTCGATGGCAATGGCGGTCTTGCCCGTCTGGCGGTCGCCGATGATGAGCTCACGCTGGCCTCGGCCGATGGGGATCATCCCGTCGATGGCCTTGATGCCGGTCTGAAGCGGCTCGGTCACCGGCTGACGGTCGGTCACGCCGGGGGCCTGGACCTCGAGAGGCCGGCGCTGGGACGTCCGGATCGGGCCCTTGCCGTCGAGCGGGTTCCCGAGAGCGTCGACCACGCGGCCGAGCAACTCATCACCGACGCCGACGGAGAGGATCTGGCCCGTCTGCTTGACCGGGTCGCCCTCCTCGACGTGAGCGGCCTCACCGAGGATGACGGCGCCCACTTCGTCCTCTTCGAGGTTCATGGCGAGCCCGACAACACCGCCGGGGAACTCGATCATCTCGTTCGCCATGACGCCCGGAAGCCCGGTGATGCGCGCGATGCCGTCTCCGACCTCGTTCACGCGTCCCACTTCTTCCTTCTCGACACTCGGTCGGAAGTCCGTGACGTTCTTCCTGAGCGCCGCCGTGATCTCTTTTGGATCGATTGTTAGTTCGCGCTGAGCCATTTAACCCCTCACTTGGTCCTTGAGTTGCTCCAAACGTCGACGTACGGATCCGTCAATGACGGTGTCGCCGACCTTAGCCACGACGCCGCCGATGATGCTCGGGTCGACAAGTGCCTTGACCTCGACCTTCTTGCCGGTCGCCTTCGAGAGCGCAACCGCCAGTTCACTTCTCTGATTGTCGTTCAGCGGGACGGCCGAGCGAACCTCCGCAACGACGGACTCCCGGGCCTCTGCCGCAAGCCCGCTCACCTGCTCGAGGATCTGTGGGAGCTGCCGAGCGCGTCCCTGCTCGACCACGAAGGTCAGCAGGCTCAGCGTGTGCGGGGAGACCTTGTCGGCCAGAAGGTCCTCGAGGACCTTCGTGCGCTGAGCGCGATCGATGTTCTGGTCCGACAGGGCTTGCTTGAGCTCGTTGTGCTGATCGAGCAGCTTGCCGAAGCGGTATAGCTCGTCCTCGACACGGTCGAGCTGTCCCTCGGCCCGCACGATGCGGAACAGGGCCTCGGCGTATCCGCGGACTACTTCTTCGGACGCCATTAGTTGTTGCTGCCCCCTCGTCCGCTCATGCCGCCGACCTCACGGATGTAGGCGTCGACCATCTCGCGCTGCGAGCTGTCGTCCAGCGAGCGGCCCACTACCTTCTCCGCGAGCTCGATCGAAAGGTCCGCAATCGTTCCCTGGAGCTCCTGGACCGTGCGGGAGCGCTCGGCGTCGATCTGCTCCTGAGCCCGGGCAACGATCTGCTCGGCCTCGGCCTGAGCCTTCTGGGTGAGGTCCCTGCGAACCTGCTCGGCTTGTTGACGCGCCTCTTCGATGATGCGGTTGGCCTCGGACCGGGCCTCGGCGAGCTGCTGCTTGTACTCCTCTTGCTGACCGGCAGCCTCGGCCTTCGTGCGCTCTGCGGTCTCGAGGCTCTCCTGGATCTTCCTCTCACGCTCTTCGATCGCCGAGCGAAGCCGCGGGAAGGCGACCTTCGTCAAGACGGCGAGAACGACGAGGAATGCGATCGCGCCCCACAGGAGCTCCGCGGTCTCGGGCAGTACGAGGTCGATGCCCTCCGGCTCGGCCTCGTGGCCGCCTTCTTCAGCGGCCCAGGTGATGAGTGTTTGAAGTGTTGCCAACATGGCCGCTCCCTAAAGGATGAACGAAAGGACGAAACCGATAAGGGCAAGGGCCTCGATGAGAGCGAAGCCGAGGAACATCGTCGTGCGGGTCTGACCAGCGGTCTCGGGCTGCCGGGCCATGGCCTCGATAGCGCTCGCGAAGACGAGCCCGATGCCGATGCCCGGGCCGATTGCGGCGAGTCCGTATGCGAGTCCACCGGCGATCGACGAAAGACCCTCGTCGGTTACACCGCCACCCTCCTGTGCCAGCTGAAGTGCTAGGTCGAGCATCTGGTTCCTCCTCCTGATCGGTTCTTTTTCTCGTTGTCTGTCGTCGTGTTGCTAGTTGCTCTTCGTTCTTTCGGATCACCGCTAGGCGATCGCTTTTACGCGGGTTGTAGCTCTGTTTGTCGTGCCGACTCCGGTGCTTCGACGTGCTCGTGCTCTTCGTCATGGTCGCCGTGACCGTGGATGGACTCGGCGATGTAGAACGCGGTGAGCATGGTGAAGATGTAGGCCTGGATCGAGATAACAAGGAGCTCGAAGACGATCAAGGCGCACGCCACGAGGAACGTCAGGATCCCAAGCGGGGCCGTGGCGGGCTTGAAGTTCTCGATCAAAAAGTCGTGCGTGAACAAGAAGAAGATCGTCAGCAGCACGTGTCCGGCCATCATGTTCGCGAGAAGTCGGATGGCCAGGGTTGCCGGTCGGATGATGAAGACCGAGAAGAGCTCGATGATCGCCAGGAGGAGCTTGATGATCGCTCCGCCGAAGCCTCCGGGGAGACCCGGCGGGAACAGCGTGTCCTTGAAGTAACGGAACGGTCCTTGCTTGATGATCCCGACGATGTTGAAGATGAGCCAGGTCAGCAGCGCGAGGAAGATCGGGATCGCCATTCGGGACGGAGTGGGGAAGTTGATCCCCGGAGTGATCTCGAGCAAGTTGTTGAAGAAGATGAAGAAGAACACCGTCGCGAGGTAGGGGGCGTACTTCGCACCCTCCGGGCCGATGACGTCCATGGCGATGTTGTTGCGAACGAACAGATACCCGGTCTCGGCCAGGTTCTGCGTCCCCTTCGGAACGAGGCGCTTCTTGCGGGCTCCCCATAGGAAGAACGCCATGCACAGCAGAGACGCGAAGAGCGTCAGGAGCACGACCCGGTTGATGGCGAAGGGGGTTCCTTCGAACCAGATCGCATCCCAGAAGAACAGGTGGTTGATGTCGACTTCAATTGCTAATGGCACGCCTCAGCTCCTTACCTTCATCGCCGCTCCCGGAGTAGATCCAGGTGTCTGAACTTTGTTGTGAGCGCCGGCGGCCTCCCAGAGCACCACCAGCAGATGACTTCCGATGAGAACGAAACCGGTGACCGGGAAATAGACCGTGTCGGTGGTTCGCAGCAGCAAGGCTATCCCGGTCAGGACCAACAGGCCCAACATGAACGTCGCCAGGGCCGCGGGCATGAGCAACTCGGGCTTTCTGTCGGCCACGCGACCGATGAGGAGCCCCGAGAGATAGAGGTTGAGGATCGTCATGCCGATCCCGACGATCGCCGAGAGGCCGTAGCGGGTGCCGCCCCAGATCCACAGAGCCCCAACGATGACGGGGGCGATAGCGAGAGCGCGCAAGGTCATCCTGCGAACCAGCTGAAGCTCGATCACCTCTGGCCTCCTAAGCCGTCGCCATCGTCGGCTCTGTTTCCACCGCCGCCACCTGCGCCTTTGTCTTCAGCGCCGGCCGCTGCTTTCCGTCCTGCGTCCGCCTTCGGGGCCGAGCCCGCCGCCGGACGCCTCGTCCCCGGCACTCCTTGCCAGTCAACGCCCTTCGACCGGTAGTAGACGTGCAGGAATCCGCCGAGCCAGCCGATGAGCGCTCCCACCACCTGGAACCACGGCTCTGTGTCGAACCGATTGTCCACGAAGCGCCCCGCAAGCCAGAAGAGAAAGACCGCTCCGGCGAACTCGAAAGCGAGGGACATGCCTTGCGCGAAGCCGGGGCCGTTGCCCCGCATCCCGCTCGGCTGCTTGCTCACTCCGGCGTCGCCTCTCTTCGCCACCTCCGACCCCCCACCGGGGCCGCGAGATCCGGCTGACAAGGTGGGTGTGCCCGGGTTCGGAAGCGTTCTGCATCCTATCCCAGGGAACCCTTGTGAATTCTTTCACAAAGTCCCGACACGCGCAACTGCCCCCCCAAACCACAC
>JALZBR010000376.1 GCA_030863485.1 Actinomycetota bacterium | reverse complement strand
AATCTGAGGCCGGAGAAGAACCATCTCCTGCTCCTCCGCGCTTTTGCGAGAGTCCTCCACGCGCTCCCACAAGCAAAGCTCGTGCTCGTTGGAGGGGGTCCCTTGGACGCGGCACTGCGGTACCAAGCGCGCGCGATGGACATCATTGAGCGGGTGACATTCCTGGGGCACGTCGACGACGTCTGGCCGCACCTCGTCGTAGACGGCGTATTCGTCCTCCCATCACGTTACGAGACATCGGGGTTGGTCTTGCTAGAGGCGATGGCGGCGGGCATGGCGGTCATCGCGACCTCTGTAGGCGGTATCACCGAGATTGTCCGCGACGGCACGAACGCTCTCCTCGTTCCCTCCGATGATCCTTCCGCGATGTCCGCGGCGATCGTTCGGTTGGTTGAGGACCGGCGGTTGCGCCACCGCCTGATCGACGAGGGCCGTCGGACGGCGGCCGCTCTGTCAATGGCTTCTACCGTCCAGGGCTACTTCGATATCTACGATCGCGTCATCGCGCTGCCGAGCGGGAGTCGGTGATATGTGCGGGATCTGTGGCGTCGTGTCATCCCGCGGCTCGGTGTCGGAGCAAGATGTCGAGGCGCCGATGGCGGCTCTGTCGCACAGGGGGCCGGACGGCAGCGACGCATGGAGCGACCGGTACTGCGCTATCGGCCACCAGCGTCTCGCAATCATCGATCTGTCTGCCAGAGCGATGGAGCCGCTTCCGAACGAACGACGTGACATGTGGCTGTCGTTCAACGGGGAGATCTACAACCACGTCGACCTCCGCGATGACCTCCGCCGAAAGGGGCACGTATTCGCTTCCGAGACGGATGCGGAGGTCGTCGTGCATGGATACGAAGAATGGGGCACGGACGTCGTCCACCGACTGCGCGGGATGTTCGCTTTCGCTGTGTGGGACCAGCGGGCCAGATCGCTGTTCCTCGCGCGCGACCGTTTGGGCAAGAAGCCGCTCTTCTACACCGTCCAGGGCGACCGCTTCATGTTCGCCTCCGAGCTACAGGGGGTGCTCGCTTTCGAGGGCGTGCCGCGCGAGCCCGACATGGACGCAGTCGATGCGTACCTGAGCTGGGGCTACGTCCCCGCGCCGCGAACCGGATTCAGTGGGATCTCCAAGATTGAGCCAGCGCACTGGATGAAGGTGTTGGTCGAAGGAGAGGGCCTTCAGATCACGAGCGACCGTTACTGGTCCCTCGAGTACATGCCGAAGCTCGACATCCGGGAAGAGGACGCAGCACGGCGGCTGCGCGATCTCGTGGAGGAAGCTGTCCGCCTGCGCCTGATGACGGACGTTCCGCTCGGGGCCTTCCTCTCCGGCGGCGTCGACTCAAGCATCGTCGTCGGTCTGATGGCGCAACTGTCGTCTGCACCCGTCAAAACGTTCTCGATCGGGTTTCAGGAGGCGCCGTACAACGAGTTGGGCCACGCCCGCCGTGTTGCGCAGCTGTGGAGGACCGATCACAACGAGTTCACCGTGCGCCCAGACGCCCTTGAGGTCCTGCCGCAGCTCGTCCGCCATTACGGCGAGCCTTACGCCGATACCTCCGCGATCCCGACGTACTACCTGGCGCAGCTGACGTCGCGATCGGTAAAGGTCGCGCTCAACGGCGACGGGGGTGACGAGGCGTTCGCCGGCTACGACAGGTACAGGGCTCACCGACGCTCGGAGCGTCTCCGCGCGATTCCGGGGAGCGGCGCATTGATGCGGACGGCAGCGGCCGCAACCCCCGCGTCCGAGGACGCGGGCGATCTGCGGAGCCGGCTGCGGCGGTTCCTAACCGTCGCATCGTGGCCGCGGCCGGAGCGCTACGGGCGGTGGCAAACCTATTTTTGGCATCACGAGAAGAAGCAAATGTATGGCCCCGACATCGTCCCGCTTATCTCCGGCTGGGCGCGCGACTGGTGGTCGCGTCTCGTGGACGACACGTACGAACTGGACGCCATTGATGCCGCTCTCGCGGTCGACGTAGCCTCATACCTGGCGTTCGATCTGTTGCCGAAGGTCGATATCGCAGCAATGGCATGGTCGCTCGAGCCGCGGTCGCCTCTGCTGGATCAGGAAGTCATGTCGTTCGCGGCGCGCCTGCCTGTCGATCTCAAGCTGAAGAGGCACGAGCACAAGCGAATCCTCGTCAAGGCGTTCGGCGATCTCCTCCCCGACGAGAACGTCAACCGACCGAAGATGGGCTTCGGCGTGCCGCTTGCGGACTGGTTCCGCGGCCCGCTGAAGGAAGTGGCGCGTGCAGCTCTAGAGGACCCCTCCAGCGCCTTGATGTCTTACTTCCGCCCCCAGCCGCTCGAGCAATTGCTCGATGACCACCTGGCGGGGCGGGCGGACCACTCGGCACGGATCTGGAACCTCGTTTTCCTCGAATCGTGGGACCGTCAGATGCTCGGCGCCGGCGGAAGATGAGACGAGGTTGGAGTATCCGCCGGAACGCGGCTAGACCGGGTCGCCCCCAAAGCAGCGTTGACTCACGCTGGTAGTGATAATCCCTGCTGGGGTGCGCTCGCTCCGCCTACAAGCGATGGATGTTCTGAGTGCGAACGCCTAGCGCGTTACAGCAATCGAGTACCGCAGTGGAGCTCGATGCCACCAAATCCCAATCGACCTGCACCTGAGGGACAAAGATCACGACCAGATCTTGAGACGCAAGCAGCTCCGCTGTCAGGGCTACCGAATCGTACGTCCGTCCCGCTATCTCGATTGAAGGTACCAAAGGATCGTGGAGAGAAACGTTTGCGCCCTGCTTCGCGAGGCGGTTGAGCACTTTGATTGCGCCAGCTTCCCTCATGTCCGCAGTTCCAGGCTTGTACGCGACGCCTATCCCCAATATCTTGGCTCCCCGAACCGACCTGCCTTGGTCGTTTAGGAGCAGGGATACTCGCTCCGCGACATAGCGAGGCATCTCGGCGTTCACCGTCTGGGCGACCTCCACGAACCGGACCTCATGGGCTCGATCCCTTCGCACTCTCCAAGAGAGGTAAGACGGATCGAGGGGGATGCAGTGCCCGCCCCAGCCTGGCCCTGGCCAGAACGGCATGAAGCCGAAGGGTTTGGTCGCGGCTGCTTCTATCGCCTCCCAGATATCGATGCCCATCTCATTCGCGTAGATCGCAAGCTCATTCACGAGCGCGATGTTGACGTGGCGGTAGGTGTTCTCGAGCAGCTTCGCGAATTCCGCCTCTTTGGGACCCGAAACTTCTATGACCTTCGGCACGACCTGGCCGTAAAGTGCCGCCGCCACCGTAGTTGAAGCCGCGCCCACCCCACCTACTACCTTGGGAATGTCGGCAAACTCATAAGTTGAGTTACCCGGATCAATACGTTCGGGTGAGAACGCAAGGAAGATTTCTTCTCCGACGGTGCGGCCGGTCGCTTCGAGCAGTGGCTGAATCAGCTCCTCCGTGGAACCAGGGTAGGTCGTACTCTCGATGACAACGAGGGTGCCGTCGGATACCCTTCGTGCCACCTCCTTCGCCGCGCTGACAACGAGGCTGAGATCAGGAGTTCCTTGTGTAATCGGGGTAGGGACGCAGATCAAGACGGCATCAGCCCCGGCCAGATCGTCGAACCCGAGAGAGCCACGGAGCTGCCCGCTCTCGACCAAAGGCGCGATTCGCTCGTCGGGAACGTCACGTAGATACGAGCGCCCCTGCTGCAGCGTTTCGATCTTGTCCGCGGAGATGTCTACTCCAATCGTGGCGAATCCTGCCTCCGCGAAGGACACGAGGACCGGGAGTCCTACATAGCCAAGCCCGACGACTGCCACGACAGACTGCCTGCTCTCGATACGGTAGAGAAGTTGGTCTCTCATAGAT
>JALZBR010000365.1 GCA_030863485.1 Actinomycetota bacterium | reverse complement strand
GGGTAGTAAGGGCTGTGCACTCCTCTTCCCATCGAGCCACGCGGTCTTCCTCCATCTTGCGGCGTGCCTGCTCTATCTGGTTTTTCAGCTTGGCGGTCTTGGCTCTCGTGGGGGCGAGAGCTTCGTCAATGAGCTCTTGGATCTTCTGCTGTGCTGTTGCTCTGCTATCTGTCATTGGTTTCTTACCTCCTATTATGGGTGTACGCCTCTCCGAGACGACCACCTCTACTAAGGTGAAGCGGCGCATCGGGGACTACCTCTTCCTCAATCGGGGGGTTATCAGTAGGGTTGAGGCCTGCAGCCGACAAGATCTTCAGCACGGTTGATCTCCTAAGACGCGTGTTCTGAGCGATCATCTCCGGGGAGAGCCCTACGCTGTGCTGACTGATAACTTGTCGCGCTCGTCTTTGCTGTGCTCTTCTGCTAGCGCGAACCACAGTTATGTATCCTTAGCAAAGGGTGGGGGGCCTCCAAAAAATCAGGGCGGGGGCTGCTGCTAAGCGGGGAGGCATTTTTAACGCACACCCTGTTTTCCGGGATCCTCAAGCAACCTATGCTTCGTAGACTAGCGATAGATCCCTCCGACAAGAGTAAATTTTTTAGCGGTGGGCCTCGGTATTCGGCGGGTGACGAGGTTGGGATTCTGGCCCAGCAGCCTCAGCTCGGCGGCGGTGAGCCTCTCGCGACGCTCCTTCTTCACCATCAAGAGCGCGCCTTCCACTTTTCTACAGCTTCCTTCACGGTCGGTACATACTTTCGCCATGCATCGGGCTCGTGGTTTCGCGGCGGGAGCTTCACCAAGGTCGCGAGCACGGTCTGCGCCATGAAGTCAAACTTCACCTCATCGGGGTCGGCCAGGTATCGATCCAACAGGCTGCGAGAGGGCGTCCTACCTTCAAACTCGGCGAGCACGGCCTCGACGGTAAGGTCAGACCTATCATCATCGCCGTCCTCCCTAGGGGGTAATGATGATGATGATAGGTTCTTTATGTCGTCCGGGAGGCCGTAAAGCTTGGTGCGCCCGTCGAGTTCGGCGGTGGCGACCTCCTCCGGCACAAGCTCTGAGAGTATGTTCCTGACCGTGCCCGTGGAGAGCCCTGTGTCCGCGGCCAGCTCTTTTACCGTGGCCGGGTCCTTTCTGAGCGCTGCCAGCACCCTCTCACGTCCGTTTATGGTCTCCTCAGCCGCCTTATCCCCCTCCGGGATAGCTTTGGTAGCAACCGCGATCTTGTCGCTGTCGAAGGTGATGGTCACATCGAAGGGCTCGATACGAGGGCCGAAGTTAGATTTCCGGTGCCTAACACGGATCTGAAGCTTCCCCTCGTGGCGGTCCTCATTGAGCCGTTCTATTTGGAGCACGCTTCTGGCCAGGTTCTCTTTGTAGACCGAGCCAAACGCACCTTTCTTCTGATAGTTTTGGCCTTCCTGTGTGCGTGCCTGGTGGTCGACGATCAGGACGCTCACGCCGAGATCGACGAACGGCTTTAGGTAGTTGTTGTAAAAACGAATGACATCGCGGGCACTCTCCATGTCCCCGTCCATGAGCGGTCCCCACGAGTCGACCACCAGCAGGGCAATCTCAAGATTCTTGGCCGCACGATATGCCCGCCTAAAGGCTGTTTCGGTGTCCAACCCGAGCGCCGAGAGGTAGTGCAGATCCTCGGGCACGGCGATACCGAGTCCATTGCATATCTCTTGTACCCTCGGATGCTGGCCTCGTTCGTCGAGCTCAGAGTCCAAATACAGAGCGGGGCCGTGCTTGAGCACCTTGAGGCCTATGCACTCCTCTTGGCCACTAGCCACGCTGATCGCGATCAGCATCGCTATGACGGACTTCCCGAAGCCTCCAGCGCCGTGGAGATTGGTGAGGTAGCCTAAAGGAGCAGCCCGCTCTAGGAAGAAATCAACTGGATCGGGGGCGGCCCTGTTGGCGAAGCAGACGAGGCCAGGGACCTCATCGGACCTATCATCATCATTTTCTCTTAGGGGTGAGGCCGATGATGATACGTTTTCGAGCCGTGCTCCGTCTGTAGGCTGGTAGGTCTCAGTAAGGTTCTCAAGTACGAAGTTGATGGTCCGCTCGCGGTAGTCCCTTCGTTCCCACTTCGAGCGGTAAAGCGCCGAACGCCTAAGCAACCGGTCGAGCTGTTCCGTGTCCTGCGTGTAGAAGGCGAAGATAGACAGCAGACCTGCGTCGGCATCTGAGTCGTCATAGTCGTAAGCGGAGATATCGCCGTCGTCGAAGAGGCTGGCAAACTTTGGAGCGTTCTTGGCCTTGCGGCAGAGGTGAATGATTTCGTCGTCTTCCAAAGTCGGGGCAGACACGGCACGCCCGTTTTTGCGGGGCTTGGCAGCGGACTCGGGGAATTGTTCTCGCAGAAAGGCCTCTATCTCGGGTTGGTGGTTGCCGATTCTCACAACGTCCTCCCCGTGATCCTGAAG
>JALZBR010000263.1 GCA_030863485.1 Actinomycetota bacterium | reverse complement strand
GGAACGAGGTGCGACGTAGATGAGGATCGGTATCGTGGGTTGCGGTCGCATCGGGCTGCGCCATCTCGATGCTTACCTCGGACTAGGCGGGGTCGAGTTGGTGCTGGCCGACGAGGACGCCGAGCAGGCCAAGCGAACCGCCGATCAGTGGGACGCTCAGTCGGTTCCCATTGACCACGTCTTGGAAGAGAAGCTCGACGCTGTAGACGTCTGCGTCCCGTCGTCGGCGCATGCGTCCTGGATCGTGAGGGCTCTCGACGCCGGGCTGCACGTGTTCTGCGAAAAGCCGCTTTGCCTGTCGTACGGTGAAGCTCTCGAGATCCGCCAGGCGGCGGCAACCGCTCAGCGCAACGTCATAGTTGGGTATCTGTATCGCCACCACCCCTCGTTCCGGTTCGCACGGGAGACGATCGCTCACGGGATCATCGGCGAGCCCCATTTCGCCTTCGGGCGGCTGGGAGGGAGAGGCTCGCATCGCACCTGGAAGCACGACGTCGATCAGGGAGGCGGCGTGATCTTCGAAATGATGGTCCACCTCCTCGACCTCTTCTCTTGGGTGCTCGGTCCGCTCGAGGACGGTCGGCTCGTGCACAGGGAACTGCTCCTTCCCACGAGGGACATCGCGGGCGACGTCGCCATGGTGACGGCCGACGACTGCTCGGTCGTGAGCCTTCGGGCCGGCGGCGTCCCCGCTCTGTGCCAGAGCGACCTGGTGACCCCCTCCTTCATGAACTATTTGGAAGTGCAGGGCAGCAATGGGTCCGTCATGGCCAGCATCCTCGACTTCGTCCCGACCTTCGTGTACTGCAACGAGCCGAGAGCGCTGTTCGATCGCGGCCATAGCTTTCGACGCTTCGGGAACGTGAACCTGTTCGCCAAGGAACTAGGCAGCTTCATCGAAACGGTGAGGTCGGGAGAGGTGAACGAGTGGTCCCTCCTGGAGTCCATCGAACTAGCCCGCTTCATCGACTCGATGCGGAACGCCTGAGGTGGGTGTGTCGGAGCGGGTGTCCATCGCGGCGGTCGACGTCCGGCCCGAGGACATCGAGGCCGTAAGCCGGGTTTTGCGATCCGGCAACCTTCGCCAGGGCGCCGTGGTGCAGGATCTCGAAAATGAGTTCGCGGCTCGTGCCGGCGCTGCCCACGCGGTGGCCGTGTCTT
Organism: Actinomycetota bacterium; assembly: GCA_030863485.1. Next base: position 7,307 of record JALZBR010000263.1, on the reverse strand, counting down.
CGGGGACGGCGGCCCTGCACCTTGCCTACCTGGCCATGTTCAGGCCAGGCGACGAGGTCATCGTGCCGTCATTCACCTTTGTCGCCACCGCCAGCATGTTGCTGGCAATGGGGGCGGTTCCCGTATTTGCCGATGTCGATCGTCGTACCTTCACCCTCTCCCCAGACGACGTCCGCCGGTCCATCACGGAGAACACGAGAGGGGTGGCGCCGGTCCACCTGTTCGGGAACACCTGTGACATGGATGGCCTGATGGCCGTGGCCGCCGAGCATCGGCTTTCTGTCGTCTGGGATGCGGCGCAGGCTTTGGGTACCAAGTATCAGGGTCGAGACGTGGGTAGCTTTCCGTCGGCGGTCTGCTACTCGTTCTATCCCACCAAGAACATCACCACTGGGGAGGGCGGCATGATCACCACGGACGACGCAGAGTTGGCTGGCGTGCTGCGCCTTTCCAGAAGCCATGGTGCCGCAGCGAAGTACGTCTACACGGCGCTGGGATTCAACTATCGGATGACGGATTTCCAGGCCGCGCTCGGCCGAGAGCAGCTACGGCGTCTGGACGACTATCTCGAGGCGAGACAGAGCAACGCGAAGAGCCTTACGGCTCAACTGGAAGGCATCCACGGGATAACTCCACCATTCGTGCCCGGCTACGCCACTCATACCTTCAACCAATACTCCGTGCTCATCGACGAGCAACGCGTGGGATGGAACCGCGACGACCTCGGCAAGCGACTCAGCGAATTGGGCGTAGAGACAGCTGTCCACTATCCAACGCCGCTCCACCGGCAGGCCATCTTCGGGGCCTCAGAAGCCCGGCTGCCAGTAACGGAGCGCCTTTGTAAGCAGATCATCTCGCTTCCGGTGCATCCGCTGCTGTCTTCGTCGGAGTTGAGCAGAGTAGGGACCGCACTTCTCAAGGAATGCCCTAGGCCATGAGTGGTTGAGCTAGAAATGCAGCATGTCGCGTATCGAGTAGGGGCAGGAGTCAGCGCTTTGGGAGATGCTCCGCGGCGTGCCGTCGTAGACGGTACAGATGCTCACGTCGTTACTTGCCCGAACTCAGGGGGAGTGATGCTTGTGATCTCCATGAGGCAAACCATGGATGTATGACCATGCCGAAGGTAGACCCGCCGTCGGTGCTGGGCTGGACCAGGTATTCCGCTGTCGGGCCAGCTTCTCGGGACTCAGCATGATGTGCCCCTGGCTAAACTCTCCCTTGGACAGCAGAGTATGACCAATATCACAGGCGCCCCCACGACGACGCGCTGCGTTTCCCTAGCTACCACCGCCTATGCGTGTTTTGGTCCTGAACAGCGTGGATAGGTTGTCCCCAAGGTTGGAGATGGAGGTTCAGTCGCTCCTTGATCGAGGGGACGACGTTCGTGTCGTGCACTTTCAGCGAGAAGTAGCCAAATCAGTCGCGAGCGACGAGGCGATAGGGTACGAGAAGATGGTCGTCCGCCACAAAGCGCCGCTGGGCGGTATGCGTATAGCGCCAATACTCCCAGGCCTCTATCGCAAATTGGCCCGTTTGCTTCGCGCCGAGCAACCCGACTGTGTGCACTGCACCCACCTGTTTCTGCTTCCCTTCGCGATCGGGCTGGCGAAGCGAAAGAAGGCAAAGGTAATATACGACGCCTACGAAATGTTTGCGATGAACTGGGCGAGTTATTTGCCGCTGCTCAGGCGGGGCGGGCGATACCTAATGGAATGGGGGGAAAACGTCCTCGTATCGCATGTGGACGCAGTGTTGACGGTTGACTCTGTAGATGGGCTTCTCGCACGCCGGTACCGTAGGTTTAACCCGAACGTAACGGTTCTGTACAACGTTCCGCCTCGCGACGTGCGAATGGACGAGGCGAGAGTAGCGGCGCTGCGTGCCAAATACCAGGGCTCAAGCGTGATCGCCTACGTTGGCCAAGTGTACGAGGCCAAGGGTTTGCTAGCAATGCTCAATGCTCTAGCGCTAGTCAAGGAGGAGATTAGCGACGTAAAGCTATTCTTGATCGGTAAGATCGTTGATTACGGGGGGGAGGGCGAGAAGCTAGTCGAACGACTGGGTTTGACCCCCTACATCGAGGTAATGCCTTGGCTTCCGTACAGGGAGATGCTCCACTATCTGGCTGTCGCTAAGGTGGGATTGGCTGTACAGCAACCGACTGGTCATTTCCTGCTGGTCTCGCGAGGAAACGGGAGAAAGTTCTTCACATACATGCAGGCGGGGCTTCCGATCGTCGCTCCGGCGTTCTCTGAGGTGGCTCAGGTTGTGAGGGAGGAGGGGTGCGGCTTGCTTGTGGATACGACAAATCCGGAGGCGATCTCGGCGGCGATTGTTCAGCTACTCCGGTCCCCGGATGTTGCTGAGGAGATGGGAAGGAACGGACGACGCGCATTCCAACGACGTTACAACTGGGACGAAGAGAAGAGAAAGCTGCTCGCTTGCTACGACGGGGTCATGGATCGCTAGGATGGTTCGGGCGTCCGGTAACGGCGCGATGGTTGGCTGGCAGTCCGGCTACTCGGAGAGATTACCCGCCATAGCGAGTTGTTTCGTGCGCGCCTAGTCGCTAGGTTGTTTCCGTGGAAGTCGTGAGGTTTTCCGAGGAAATGATTCCTCAGGCGTCGCGACTTCATGTGGAGGCGTTCTCTCACCACATGAACGGCCGCTTGGGGAGGCGCTATGCGGAAGCGTTTCTGCGCTGGTTTTGTCAAGCAGACGCGGCAGTAATTCTTGCGGCTGTCGATACTGGCGAGGTTATTGCGTACGTGGCGGGTGCACCCCCGTCGGAGGGTAGAAGGAGGCTACGAGCGCTCGCTCCGGTCGCCGCACGGACCCTACTCGCCCGGCCGTGGCTAATTCTCGACAAGCGCCTTCCGGCAATGGTCTTCACTCGGCTGAAGCTCCTATTCGGCCGAGAAGAGGACTCCGTCGCACCAGTTGCCTTGCCAGCACCTACGATGTCCCTGGTAGCTATTGCCGTGTCCGGCGCCAGACGACGCGAAGGTGTGGGGATACGGCTAGTTAAGGCCTTTGAGGAAGAAGCGAGGCGTCTGCGGATGAACTCGTTGAGGTTATCCGCTCGGCGAGACAACTTGCCCGCTCGCCGACTCTACGAGGCTTGCGGCTGGGAGCCGTATAGCCGAGAGAGCGGGGCCACCGATGTCGTCTACTACGTGAAACGTCGGCTTTAACCTGGAGGCCAAGGCCAGCGTGGCCGTGCTCGCCGCGCCGGACGTGGGCAAGACCATGCCGGAGTGGGAGTGACCGTTACCGCCTCCCAGGCGGCGGCCACAGCATGTACTTCACGATCCTTGAAGACATGGTCCGCAACTTGGGCGAAGCCGAGAGAGCAGGGCGTTTGGCAAAGAAGCTGCAGACCTACCTGAAGCCGGCCGTGCTCGTGCTGGAGAGGTTGGGTACCTGCCGCTGGGCCGAGCCGAGGCCGACCTGGTGTTCCAGCTCATCTCGCCATCATGTCGCCGATCAGCGCAGGCGGACGCGGTTCCGTAAGTCGCGGTGACCGGGCGGACCCGTTGACGTCGTCAGCAATATGACGCGGGAGTCCAACGAGGGCGCGATAACAGAAGCGGGGTCTCGCCGTCGCTGTGGCTGCCGCAAGGCAGCAACACATCGAACAGCGGTTGAATCAGGGGCGGCAGCCTGGGACGCCATCTGTTCACAGCCCGACCGCTGCAAGCGTACGATACCTTGCCAAGCCATATCGTATCTGCGCCCGGAAAGGGAACATAAATGCCAGGTGCCAAAGTTGAAGGAGGGGACGTCGTCGGGCGAGCTGTTAAGCGGTTGGTCCAGTTTCGCCGGTCTTCGATGAGAGGTAGAGGCGGGGTCGTCACGCGCTCCATAAACCGGCTCATTAGCACAAGCGGGTATTCTCTTGTGCGTCGCTCGGAAGCAATACCCAGCGACATCGCTGAGGATCTGCGCGACCTTTACGAACGTTGCTCTCCGTTCACGATGACCTCTCCGGAAAAGATGTATGCGCTAGTGGCTGCTACAAGGTACATAGTAGAGCGAGACGTGCCAGGGGACATTGTAGAATGCGGAGTATGGCGTGGAGGAAGCGCAATGATCTGCGCCCTGACACTCCTGTCACTCGGCGTAGATAGTAGGCGGATCCACCTATTCGACACGTTTTCAGGAATGACAGCTCCGACAAGCAAGGATCGTGATGTGACTGGGTCTTCGCCAGTCGATAGGTGGGCAAGAGAAGAACGCGAAGACCATAACGCCTGGTGTTATGCTCCCCTGGATGAGGTAATCGCCAACTTGCGCTCGACGGGATACCCAGAACAGAATCTGCGCTTTATCAAGGGGCGCGTCGAAGAGACTCTGCCGGCTCCAGAGCTAGGGTCGATCTCCTTGCTCCGGTTGGATACTGACTGGTACGAGTCGACCTACCACGAACTGAAGCATCTCTTTCCTCTTGTGGAGAACGGCGGTGTTGCGATATTCGATGACTACGGGTACTGGCAGGGCGCTAGAGAGGCTGTCGATACGTACTTCGACGAAGAGGATATCACGCTTTTGATGAATCGAGTCGATGGTTCCGGGCGTCTCGTGATAAAGTCGTAAACGTGGCATCCGGGAAGTATGTGAGTGCGAGAGGCAGCCGGGATGCGGAGAACGCAATGGGCCGCGGACGGGGGGTCAAGCACCCTCCGGTGCGTCGTAAATGGCGTTGCCGCCGTTGACGAGCATGGCGGTATTCAAGAAAGGACTCCCGAAAGCGGGCGCATATGGCTTCTTGTGCGGCCTTGCAGCACCGGTCGAACTGGGGGATGGGGCCTCTTGGGTTCCCCGCGCCTGCCGCGAGCTTAAGTGCGGGGGCGTCCACGAGTTGCGCCCTCGCCTGGTGGGGACTCAAGAGGGGTCATGAGGGCGGCCATCTTCTACCCGGCACTTCTCCACAGGGATGGCAGGAACTACAGGACAGATGCAGCCCAGCACCATCGGTTCGTCCCTGTCGGCTGTCGTGTTGGGCACCTGGACCTGGTCGCACCCGTCAAGAACAACTCCGACGCAGGACGGGAAGCGATCCCTACAGGTCAGAGCGTAAGAATCTTGGCGTACTCCGCTTTTGAGAACGGAACTCAGCTCTTCCTGACGAAGGTGCCCCGGTGGCTGCCCTCGCTCGCGAGAATCGTAGCGAGGCATCGTCGCGAATGGGATCTGGCCCTTCTCCACGATATTTCTCCCCCGAACCAGGTTGCGTACTTGCTCTGCCGGCTCGCGAAGGTGCCAGTCGTGCTGATGCTCGGCGGAGATAACTCCGCCGGCTTTTGGCATGCACACAGCCAAGGCCACTGTCTCAAGCGTCTCTTGGCGCGGGCGTATTGTGCCTACCTTGGAATGGTCGAGGAGTACCTAGCTCGGCGGGTACCGACGCTGGCCGACTTTGTGCCTCGCGGCCGCTCCACGTCTTCGCGGCGCTTACCAAGATTCGCGCTTTACGCGGGCGGGACGTATACGGACACGGAGATCGAAAGGCCCAGGGCTAGAGACTCAGTGGGACAACCGATCCAAGTCCTTTCTGTCGGACGCGTCGTTCCGATCAAGGGATACGAGTATCTGATCGAGGCAGTGCGCCTGCTCGAGGCCGAGGGGAGAGATATCCACCTATCGATAGTGGGCGCGCTGTATGGCGGTGCTTACGAGAAAGGGATAAGGGAAAGGATCTCACAGCTTGGGCCGGGCGTAGTGACGATTCACGGGCCGGTCCCGCGCTCTGCGCTCCGAGAGTTTTACCTTGGGGCGGATATCTTTGTCGTGCCATCACTCTCAGAAGGCGTTCCGAAGGTGCTCTGCGAGGCAATGGCAAAAGGTCTACCGGTGGTTGCGACAAGGGTGGGTGGAATTCCTTGGATTCTTGAAAGGGGTAAGGCTGGCGTCCTAGTAAGTCCGGGTGACAGTACGGGACTCGCTAGGGGTATCGTCGCTGCTTTTGAGCGACGAGACGAGTTCTCAAGAAACGCGCTCGCGGCCGCCTCCGACTTTACCGTTGAGGCTGACGCGGAGCGGATCGCTGATTTCCTCATGGAGGTGTACTCGGAGGCAAAGCGAGTTACTGGTCGGCGTGCGGCTAAATCAGAAGGAGCGAAGAGGCCGGTGACGCCAAGGGCTGAATGCTGGCGGCGATAGGTTCTTCACGCCGCGACGCCCAGTGGGAAGGCTCCCAGGAATGTGACCGAGGTACCAGAGAAAGTGAGCAGGTGACAAGTACCTCAAGCCGTTTTCGGAGTGCTCTGGTCGATCCAGCCGAGGCCTGGACTCGTGTCAGAAGGCGCTACTTGCATCAACTGTTTTTCGATCCACATTGGAATGCAGGGGAGTCAGTCTTCGTCGCTGGCAGTGGTCGGTCCGGCACAACGTGGCTTGCAGATGCGATCAATTGGCGCAACGAGTATCGCTTCATCTTCGAGCCCTTTCATCCGCAACGCTCTCCTCTGGGGGGCCGGCACCTTGCGCGCCAGTATGTACGCCCCGAGGTTCGCGACGTGCACTTGTCGCGGTGCATGGCATCAGTCCTGTCCGGCCGAGTACGCAGCGAATGGACGGACCGCCATAACCGCAAGCGCCTAGTCGGCCGGCGCCTGATAAAGGACATCTGGTCGCATCTTCTGCTCCCTTGGTTGCGAGCGCAATTCCCTCTGGTGAAGATTGTGCTTATCCTGCGGCACCCGTTTGCCGTGGTGAACTCGCAACGTGAGCTGAGAGGGTGGGGCTGGGGCGCGGATCTAGGTCCTCTCCTCCGCCAGGCTGACTTACTGAAAGATCATCTCGGCCCCATGAAGGAGCACCTCCGAGGCGCGGCTACAGAGTTCGAGGTGCACCTCTTTTGCTGGTGCATCGAGAATTACGTCCCGCTTCGGCAGCTTGGACCGGGCGAGGCGCACGTCATCTTCTACGAAGACCTCTGCGTCGCGCCCGGGAAGGAGGCGCATCGGCTGTCGGTCTTCCTGGACAAGCGATTCGACGAGGGCTGGGCACAGTTCGTTCGGAAGCCGTCTTTTGCGGCGACCGAGAAGAGCATTATCCGCTCTGGTGGCGATCCGCTGCAGTCTTGGCAAGAGCGGCTGACAGCTGACGAAGTAAGCAGGGGCTTGGAGATTCTTAGCCTCTTTGGCTTGGATCAGATCTATGCTGACGCCGCGCTACCGCGAGTCGAGGCACGCGACGCGCTGCAATGCCTGGCAACTTGAACGGAGAACCAGTCATTGAGAGCGGATCGGCGCTGTGCCGCACCTCGGTATCGACGAGACCTCCTACTTGGGCAACGAAACCGT
>JALZBR010000255.1 GCA_030863485.1 Actinomycetota bacterium | reverse complement strand
CGTAGACATCGTCCCAGGTCTCGTCTGGGGACAGATGCGGCGGACTCGGCAGTGAACCGTCGGGCCGCTGGAGCTCCCGCAGATAGCTCCACGCAGCTCTCAGCTCCGACGACGCCTGATCTCCCAGCGCGATGGCTGCCGCAGCAAGCTCCGCGACTAGGTCCGACTGCCCCTCCAGCCGGTAGCGACGGAGCAAAGCGCCGACGATATCCCCGGCCTCCCCAGGAGCGAAGCCTACGGGCCACAGTGGCTGGGTAAGGCCGTAGTCCGTCATGTACCAGACTGTATGCGCAATCGCATAAGCGTCCTCCTCGTTGGAAATGGCGCCGTTTGGGGAGTGGTTGAGCAATGTCATGGGGAATACCTGAGACGGCGTGGGCAGGGAATGCTCTATCCCCGCCAGGCGAAGAAAGTGAGCGTACTCAAGGTGGCGCCACGTCTCACTCTCCCAAGTGAGGGGGCAACCGACAGTAACAGCCTGTTGGAGGAGCCAACGCTGCTCTGGGTCCTCGCGACCTGCCAATCGCAGGGCTACGTATGGCATGCCACAGACCCACAGAGACCAGCGCCGATGGGCGACGAGGTCGACAAAGGATGGGCGGCTGGTAACGGCAGCCAAGTGGTCGACAATCGCCAGATAATCTGGGCTGAGCGGGCGTTCGTCGATCCTCAACCGGAGGGCCACCAGTGAGGACAGTTCACCTACTGCTCTGCGCGCACAGTCCCTCAGGGGCTTGTCAGCCAACCGATAACGGCCAGGATCGAAGAACGCCAGAGACCGTGCCAACCAGTGGACGGCACCTAACTCGAGCAGGTTGTATGTATCGTCGCAGTTGCGCATGCTAAGCCGTTTACACATGCCGGCATCGGGAGCCCCGACCCAGCCTCAACATGGGGGGCTGCGTGACTCATTGAGGGTCAGGGGGCAACAAAGTCTGAAGACTGAACGTGCACAACCACTGCCCGGCTCCTCGTGGCGTCAACCATTATCGCTGCTAGGTTCTCTTTCTTAGTGTGGGGTCGTGACCAGAACTAGATCTGTCGGCATCCCGAAAGGATCCCTGGAAGAAGCGTTGTTCAAAGCGGGGGCGCTCGCGTACAGGATGCACACCAAGACGCCGAGCGCGCAGGTGATTCGAGCGCTGATCGCCAGCTGCCAGCTCGCGTGACCGTCCATTCTAGTCGACCTGATCATGCAAACCGATCTGGAACCGACGGATGCTCTAGGTCTCGACGCCAATTTGAAAAACTCCGTCAACTAACTTAGGCCCTCTGCCAGGCCCCGCCTCGGCACGGCGCCAATAAACTCAATCGACGACTCTTGGGCTGCACTGGCCGCTAGCATGTCCGTCATGCTCCTACAGCGACTCGAACCACACAATCGACTCTCATACGTCGAACCATGGTCAAACCGCTAGAGGGCGATGATATGCTGGCGCAATCAACGCGAGCCGTCGAAGTTCGCGCCTCCCCTCGCTCACCGTCCCCCGACACATGCGACTAGAGACCGTTCAGAGTGTCGAATCGCCACAACCTCAACCGGAAGAGAACTCTTCAAGCTAGATCTGAAGGACCCCCATATGATCAGTGAGTATCCCTCGCCGATTTTTATCCTATCTTGTGCCCGCTCTGGATCAACCCTTCTCCGCTACATCCTCGACGCTCATCCCGCTATCGCCTGTCCCCCAGAATTGCATCTTGGCCTTCTCTGTCAACGCCTCGAAAGGATAGCCGAGATCCTCAATATCCCGCCCGATAATCCTGGCGCCCTCACACGTCAGGAGATACGCTGCATCGTATCCACTCCAATCAGTAGGTACGCAGCGAGCCGCCACAAGCGTATATGGTGTGAGAAGTCGGTCTTCACCGTCAACCATCTTTCCCTCGTGTACGAAGTGTTCCCAGACGCAAGATTCATTTGCCTCTATAGGCACTGTCTCGATGTTGTTAAGTCGGGCGTCGAGGTTTCAAAGTATGGTGTGTTTGGCTATGGCTTCGACGAGT
>JALZBR010000230.1 GCA_030863485.1 Actinomycetota bacterium | reverse complement strand
TCTTGGCGTCGACCCGGATTGTGTTCTCATCCACCGGCTCGGCGAGCGGCTCCTCTTGGTCGTATTCGTCCACGATCTCTCCCACGATCTCCTCGATGAGGTCCTCGATCGTCACGAGCCCCGCCGTGCCGCCGTATTCATCGACGACGATCGCCATGTGGACCCGCTGCTCTTGCATCTCTCGCAGGAGGTCCGAGACCTTCTTTTGCTCCGGGACGAAAAGAGGAGCTCGGCCCAGGGCCGAGACGCGGGTCTTGTCCTCGCGGGACAACGATCTCTTGAGCAGGTCTTTCGCGTACAGCACGCCGACGATGTTGTCGGTGTCGCCTTCGAAAATAGGGATCCGCGAGTAGCCGGCATTGGTGATCGTGTCCAGGGCATCCTCCAATGTGGCCTCCGACGGGACGACCACCATGTCCGTTCGAGGCACCATGACCTCGCGTACGAGGGTGTCGCCGAACTCGAAGATCGAATGAATGAGCTCGCGCTCATCCTCTTCGATGTCCTCCTCCCCGTCGGCGGCATCACTCGTCTCGTCACCCGTCTCCGCCTCGCCCGTCTCGCCGTTTGCGCGCCGCCGGCGGAAGACCCGTGCGAAGACGCTGCCAATTGGGCGAAGAATCCGACCGAGGACGTACGCGGGGGCCGAGAAGACGAGACCCATCTGCTCCAGCCGCCTGGGCGACAGCGCTCGCGGTAGCGCGACGACGAACAGGAAGGCGGCGAGGGTCGTCCCTGCGATCGCGGCGATCCCCCGGCCCTCGCCCAGCTCGTCTGCGATGGCCTCCGCAACGATCACCGTTGCACTGACGAGAGCGAGGATCACGAAGAATCCGAGTGCCGTCTGATACGGCGCCGGTTCCTCCACCATCCTCAGGAGGCGCGTCGCGCCCACTCTCTTCTGATCGAGGAGATGGTGAGCCTTCACTCGCGTAATGGCGCCGATCGCAAGCTGAACGCAGGCCAGCACCGCGGCGACCAATAGCAAGAACCCGGCGAGGACCAGCTGGAGCACCACGATCAGACGGGTGTCGCGATAAACGAGTCGAGGATCTGCTGGATACGTCCGTCCATCCTGGCTCGATCATCGTCCTTCTGATGGTCGTATCCAAGGAGGTGCAAAGTGCCGTGCACGACGAGCGTGTCGAGCTCTTTCGAGAGCGAATGCTCGAGACGCCGCGCGTTCTCTTCGGCAATGGCCGGACAAAGCACCACGTCGCCCAGCAAAGGCGTCTCGTCCTCCTCGTCCTCCATCATGGGAAATGCCAGGACATCGGTCGCGTAGTCGTTGTTCGCAAAGCGAGCGTTGAGCTGCCTGATGTGATCGCGGGTGACGAGGAGCAGCGACAGCTCGATATCTGCGGAGACGCCCTCGGCAACGAGCGTGTGACGAGCAATGGCAGACAACCGGCGTTCGTCGACGGAGAGATCTTGCTCGTTCGCCAAGAAGACGTTCATCGAGAGCGCGATTTACTCTCTGAGTACAACCTGTAAGCCTCGACGATGTCCTGAACGATCTTGTGGCGCACGACGTCGCGGGCGTCGAGATGGGTGCTGTTCACGCCGTGGATCCCGGAGAGGATCTCCTGCACCACGACGAGACCGGAGCGTGCGCCGGACGGAAGATCGATCTGCGTGATGTCCCCGGTAACCACCGCCTTGGAGCCGAAGCCGAGCCGGGTTAGGAACATCTTCATCTGCTCGGGCGTGGTGTTCTGCGCCTCGTCCAGGATGATGAAAGCGTCGTTGAGGGTCCGCCCCCGCATGAACGCGAGTGGAGCGATCTCGACCGTCCCCTGCTCGACATACCTCTGGAACCGATCCGGCTCGAGCATCTCGTAAAGGGCGTCGAACAAGGGTTTCAGATACGGATCGATCTTTGCCGTGAGATCACCGGGGAGGAAGCCGAGGCGTTCGCCGGCCTCGACCGCAGGACGCGTCAAGACGATGCGCGAGACCTCTTTCTCTTTGAGCGCCCGGATTGCCGCCGCCACGGCGAGATAGGTCTTGCCACTCCCGGCCGGACCGATGCCGAATGTGATCGTGTTCGACCGGATCGCGTCCACGTAACGCTTCTGGCCGACGGTCTTGGGCCGAACGGGCTTCCCCGTGTGGGTCACCATGACCGTGTCGGCGAGCACCTGCGAGGGACGGGTGTCGTCCTCCGCCTTGACGATGTCGATGGATCGACCCACGGATTCGCTCGTCAGGACATGGCCGCGATCGAGCAATTCGATCAGCTCCGAGAACAGGCGCGACACGCGCTCGGTCTCCTCGGGCTGTCCGGTCAGGACGATCTCGTTGCCGCGCACCAGGATGTTGGTCTCGAAGCCCGCTTCGATCAGCTTGAGGAGCTCGTCTCTCGCACCCATCAGACGCACCATGTCGTGGTGCCCGGGAACGAGGATCTTCACTTGGGTAGTTGTAAGCATGGAGTTACATCAGTTTACCGGTGCGGAGGGTGACGGGGGCCGATGGGGCGAGCACTCGGTCTCCTCTACTACCCCGGTCGTAGCCGTGCGTCGCGGGCTTCTCGACCTCAGCCCGGAGGCCACGACATATCGCGGCCCCCTATGACATGGAAATGAAGATGGTGGACGCTCTGGCCCGCGTCGCCGCCCACGTTGGTAACGATGCGATGGCCGCCGCCGAGACCCGCTCCGTCGACCACCGCGCCCATTGCCTCGAACATCTCACCCAGGAGGCCCCCGTCTTCTTTCGTGAGGTCTTGCGCCGAGACGATGTGTCGCTTGGGGATGACGAGCACGTGCGTGGGCGCCGCCGGATTGATGTCCTTGAAGGCGACCGTCTCTTCAGTTTCGTGGACGATCTCGGCCGGGATCTCTTTCGATGCGATCTTGCAGAACAAACAGTCCGCCACTGTTACCTCACCTTCGTCAGGAGACTGCCTTCTAAGCCGTCGGCCCTGACGCGCGTGCCGCGCACCTCGACCATGGAGCCCAGAGGCGCCTCGTCCTCGAACCACACCCGCACGTAGTCATCCGTCTGACCAGAGCACACCGTTATGCCATCGAAATCGCGCACGTCCTCGACCAGCACCTCCACTGGGGTATCGAGATGAGCAGCGAGGAACTCCGCGCGAAGCTCGTTGCCCAGATCGATCAGGCGCTTCGATCGCGCCTTCTTCGTCTCGGCCCCGACCTGATCGACCATGTTCGCAGCCGGCGTGTCGGGTCTCGGGGAATACCGGAAAACGTGGAGTTTGGAAAAGCGCAGCAGACGGACAACCTCGAGAGTCGACTCGAAGTCGTCGTCGGTCTCGCCCGGGAACCCGACGATTATGTCGGTGGCAAGGGCAAGGCCTGGAAGGGCGTTCTGGGCGCGACGAACCGAGTCGACGTACTCCTCGATCCGGTAGGGACGGTGCATGTCTTCGAGGACCCCGTCGGCCCCGGCCTGCAGGGGCACGTGGAGATGGCGACAGACCCGCGGCTCGGAGGCCATGAAGTCGAGCATCTCGTCGGTTAGGTGCCGGGGAAAGATCGACGACAGACGCAGCCGGAGGACCCCGTCGAGCCCCAGCAAGCTCCGCATGAGGGAGATCAGTTCACGCTCGTCTCCGCCTTTGTCATAGGAGTACTTGCCGAGGTGGACGCCGGTCAACACGAGCTCGCGCGCGCCTGCTCCGACCTTCGTTCGCGCCTCGGCGACGAGCTCGTCGGGATCGAAGGAGCGCAATCCTCCCCGGGTCGTGGGGATGATGCAGAACGTGCACCACTCGTCGCACCCCGTTTGCACCTTGAGGTTTGCCCGTACACGGGGCACCGGTGGCGGCCCTGACGCCCCATTCGCAGGCGACGAACCGAGCGGGTCCCTCGGGTTCAGCATGGCGATCTGCAGCAACGCAGCGGTGGGCGCGCTCTGGCCCAAAGCGTCCACAAAACGTTCCTTGTCGTTGTTGTCGAGGATCACGTCCACGCCCTCGATCGCCGCGACCTCGTCGGGATCCGACACCGCGTAGCATCCGACGACCACCACCTTGGCGTCCGGATTGTTCCGCACCGCACGGCGTATGGCGGACCGAGAGGCCTTGGTCGCCTCCCTCGTCACGGTGCAAGTGTTCACGACCACGACGTCCGGTCGCTCGCGGTTCTCGCTCATACCGGCTCTTGCGAGCTCCTCGGACATCGAATCCGATTCGGCCTGGTTGAGCCGGCAACCAAGCGTGGTGAACGCGTAGCTCGCCATGGCAGGCGACGCTATCCGATCCGAACGGCCGGCGAACGCGTCCTCGGTGGTTCCTTCAACCATCAGTGGGCTCGGCGGTGTCCGGGCTAGCCGATGAGGCCGTAGTGATAGAGGAGCGACGCGGCCCCCACGATCGAGGCGTTCTCTGTGCGGAAGATGCGGGGGCCGAGCGAGACGAGCTGGGCGCCGCAATCGGCCAGTGCCTCGGCCTCCTCGCGCGCCAGACCTCCCTCGGGGCCCACGACCAGAGCGATCCTCGTCGCGCCGCCCACCAGGGCCGTTCGCAGCGGCAGCGAGGCCTCCTCCCACAAGACGACCGAGTACTCCTCCTTCGCCAGCCTTCGGACGAGCTCGGTCCAGGAGAGGACACCCCCGACGTTCGTCGCGAAGGCGCTGCGCGCTTGTTTGGTGGCGGCCCGGCTGATCGCCCTCCATCGAGTAGTGACCTTCTCGACCTTGTGCTTGTCCCACTCGGCGACCGAACGCCGGGAGGAATACGCCCAGAACTCGCCCACGCCCATCTCCGCGAGCTTCTCCACCGTCTCATCGAGCTTGCGGCCCTTAGCGACCCCCTGGTACACGGCGATCTCGGGAGTGAGACGGCGCGCTTCGTCGACTTCGAGAACGTCGGCTTCGACCCGACCATCCACAACCCCGCGCACCGCGCAGCGCGCGACCCGGCCCGCGCCATCGGTCACGGTGATGATGTCGGGGGGAGAGACCTTCAAAACGTCGACGGCATGGTGTGACTCGTCGCGGCCTAGGCGGATGCTGTCGCCGTCCCAGCGATCCGGCGACGCCATGAACCACGGGACGCCCATTGCCTTACTTGAACGCCTCTTTGATCTTGTCGAAGAGACCCTTCTGGCCAACCTCCTCGCCGCGCAGCTCCGCGAGCTGTGCGAGGAGACGAGCCTGCTCTTGGTTCAAATCAGTAGGCGTCTCGACTCTGAGAAGAGCAACGATCTGTCCGTTCCCCCATCCCTGGACACTCGGCATCCCCTTGTTGCGCAGTCGCACGACCTCGCCGGTCTGTGTGCCGGGCTTGACCTCGACCCTCTCCGGCTCGTCGAGCGTGGGGATCTCTATCTCGCCGCCGAGAGCGGCGACCGTCATCGGCACGCTCACCTCGCACCCGAGGTCGTCGCCCGCTCTTCTGAAGATCGGGTGAGGAGCGATGTTGATGGCCACATAGAGGTCGCCCGACCGGCCCCCTCTGATCCCGGCCTCCCCTCTGCCGGTTACCCGGAGCTGTGCTCCGTCGTCGATGCCCGGGGGGATCTTGACGGTGAGGGTCTCGACCTCCCGCACCCGACCGGTCCCACCACACCGATCGCAGGGAGAAAGAATCTCTTGACCGGTGCCGCGACAACGCCCGCAGGGGGCGGCGGTCATAACGTTGCCCAGCATCGTCCGTCGCACGGTGCGGAGCTCCCCCGTGCCTCCGCATTCCCCGCAACGAGAGGGGAACGTCCCGGGCGCGGCGCCCGAGCCCTCGCATTGGTCGCATCCGACGAGAGTCTCTAACTCGACGTCCCGCTCGACCCCTTCGGCCGCCTCCTCCAGGGAGATCTCCAGCTCCGCGAGCACGTCCCGGCCCTGATTCGTCGGACGTCGGGCTCCCCCGACGCCCCCGAAGAAGCTCGAGAACAGATCCGAGATACCCCCGAAGTCACCAAATCCCGCCGCGCCGGGTTTTTCGTCGCCGTAGGTGTCGTAGTTCTGACGCTTCTGGGGATCGGACAGAACGTCGTAGGCGTGGGTTATCTCTTTGAAACGCTCGCCGGCAGCGGGGTCGCCCGGGTTGGCGTCGGGGTGGTGCTGGCGAGCAAGCCGCCGGTATGCCTTCTTGATCTCATCGGCCGACGCGTTGCGCGCGACTCCCAGGACCTCGTAGTGATCCGCCATGCCTAGATGCCGAGATCCGCGAGCATCCGACCCAGGGCCCCGGCGACCTCGTGCACCGCAGCTATGGACTTGCGATAGTCCATCCGGGTCGGCCCGACGACGGCCAACGATCCGATGACGTTGTCGGACATGCCGTAGGGCGCGGTGATGACCGAGCAGTAGTTCAGCTCCTGCGCCGGGTTCTCCGATCCGATCCGCACGGAGAGAGTCGAGGTGCTGAATGCGTCGGCCAGGACCTCGAGCAGGACCCGGCGATGCTCGAGCGCCCCGATCACCTGCCGGACGGTGCCCAGATCGGGGAACTGATGCTCGTCGACGATGTTCGAGGCGCCCTCGAGGAAAACCTGTTCCTTCTCGCCCTGGGCCAGCTCTTCTTCGAGGACCTGGGCGACCGCCGACACCGCTTCGCGCAGCTCGAGCGGGAAGCGATCGATCGTCTCCCGGATCCGGGCCGCGACCTTCTCCAGGCCCACGCCGACGATCACCTTGTTCAGCATCTCGGCGGCCCGGTCGAGCTGCACGTCGTCGATGGTCTCCGGGATGAGCACTACCTGGTTCTCGACCCGACCCGTGTCCGTCACGAGGATCGTCATGGCGCGATCGCCCGAGAGCCGGACCAGCTCGACCTTCAAGACGAGGCTGCGATCGAGGGCCGGCGCGAACACCACGGCCGCGTGCTTGGTGAGATGCGACAACAGCTCGGCCGTGCGACGCAGTGAGTCCTGTAGCTCCCAGCGCGGCTCGCCGAAGAACTCTCTTACGCGTACCCGCTCGCGCTCGGGGAGCTTCGCGTCGCGGACCCACGAATCGACGAAGTAGCGATAACCGGCATCGGTCGGGATGCGGCCCGCGGAGGTGTGTGGTTGGTGGATGAACCCGGCCTCCTCGAGCGCGGCCATCTCGTTGCGCACGGTGGCGGGAGATACGCCGAGCCGGAACTTCTCGACCAGAGTCTTCGAGCCGACGGGCTCGCCCGATCGGACGTAGTGCGAGATGAGGGCGCGCAGGATCGCGCCCTTTCGTTCGTCGAGCTCTTTCCGAGGGTCCTCCATGGCCCAATCGTACCCCGGAAAAGGCGTCTTTTGGCAGTCGACGGGTCTGAGTGCTAACCGACCTCGCCGGAGAGCAGGACCTCGTGATCCCGGCCCCCGCACACCGGACAGGCGGGGAGCAGTCCCGTCGCCACCTCCGTGCGACAGATCGGGCACGCCCCCCGGAGCTCTACCAGGGTCCCGGCGTCTGCTGCTACCCCGTTGACGGAGAGGACCCTCTTCGACTCGGGATCGACGAACAGGACGTGGTCGTCCGCGCACCGGTACTCGTCCGCCCGCCTCACCGATCCCCATCGGGAGGTGAAGGTGAGCCCGCAGTCCCCGCAGGTCAGGTTGCCCGCATAAGCCATGGCCCGAGCATGGCACGCCAGAACCTCCGTCCCGTAGCGAGCGTCCAACAGGCGTGAGTGGGACCATGGGAGCAGGCCAAGGCCGTGAGGAATGGAGCCGGAGGTGAACGAGCCCGATCCGGACGTCGTGCGGGCCGCGCAGAACGGCGACGCCGGCGCGTTCGAGCACCTCGTCAGGCGCTACCAGGGCGAGGTCTGGCGTTTGTGTCTCCAGCTCTTGCGCGACAAGACCCTCGCCGACGACGTGACCCAAGAGGCCTTTGTGAGGGCCTACCGATTCCTCCCCCGCTACCGCGGCGAGTCGAAGTTCTCGACCTGGCTCTTTTCGATCTCGAGGAACTGCGCGTGGGACGAGATGCGCCGGGCGGGACGGCGCCGGCGCATGAGGGATCGTCTCGAAGCGGAGCGGCCGCGACCCCCCGGGGATATGAGCGTCGGCATCGAGGTGCGCGAGAGCCTAGCCCTGCTGCCCTTCGAGCTGCGGGAACCGGTGATCTTCATCGATATGTTCGGCTGCTCTTACAAGGAGGTGGCGGAGATCCTCGGTCTGCCGGTAGGGACGGTGAAGAGCCGTGTCCACAGAGGCCGAGAGCAACTCGCACACCGACTGGCGGAGCCGCGCGAGGAGACAAATGAGCTCTCGTAGCGTCGTCTGCCGCGAGCTCTCCTCCGAGCTCTCTGCGCTCCTGGACGGCGAGCTGACCGCGGCACAAGAGAGGGCGATACGCGCCCACCTGAAGCAATGCCGGCAGTGCGCCGGCGAGCTCGAGGCCCTCGCCCGGGTGCGGCGCTCGCTGCGCACCACGACAGCAGAAGACATCCCGGACCTCGTCGAACCGATCCTTGCTCGCATCCCCCAAGAGGACGTCAAAGAACGCCGGCGGCGTGAGCGCCGGATCAGGCTGCGAACGGCTCTGACCGCCGCGGCCGTCACGACGGCGGTGCTCATCGGGGCCTGGCTCCCGGGAGACGACGAACCGCCTCAGGCGGCGCTTGCATCCGAGGTCGTCGACGACCTCAGGGCCGAGGCCCAGGGGCTCGCCACCTATCGAGCCACATTCTCAATCGTGGAGCGGGGGTGGCACGAAGACGTCTCGCTCCGCCGCTTCTCCGCCGAGGTCGCCTATCGCGCGCCGCAGAGCTTCAGCCTCTCGCTTCGAGACCACACCGATTACCCGGCCGGGAAGTGGGCGCCCAACGACGTGGACCTCGTGGCAAACCCCCGCGCCTGGTGGATCGACGAGCCATCTTCATGTCCCCCCAGCTCGCTTCCCGGTTGTCTCGACGCCGGCGTCGGACAGGAAGAGCGCGCGCTGGTGAAGCGAGCCCCATTCGACGGCACGATCGGGCTGCCCACCGACCTCGTCCTCCCCCTGCAAACGCTTGCCGCGTCCGAGGACTTCGAGGTCGGAGTCGGTGACAGCATCCAGGGGCGGGCGACACTGCACATCGAGCTGCCCTTCCGCCAAGCGCTTCCGCTCGTCGCCTCGCTCCAAACGGGGGGGTCGTGGCGGAGCTTCTATCCCAGCGATCCAGTGGATCTCTGGATCGACCGATCCACGGGCTTCCCACTGCGCTTCTCGGTGACAGCGGACGAGAGTCCCGAGCGCCGTGCCTGGGCGCGTGCGCAAGGCCTCCGAGACGATGCGAGAGAGCCGTTGCTCGAGGTCGAGGCGACCGATTTCTCGGAGCCGAGGCGCTTCGCGCCCCATACGTTCGACGCACCTCGGCGGGGGACGGTGTCGACGGCGGGATTCGAAGGATCTCCTTTCGGTCGTTTCGCGGACCGCATGGCTCCCCGTCAGACCTTTGGGCTCGATCCCTTCCGTGCGGGCTCGGGTCCGGGGGGCACGAAGATCCTGTCCTACGTGGAGGGCATGGCGTGGTTGAGGGTCACGCACGACGCCGCCTCCTCGGGAGTCGCCGATCCAATCGCCGAGGAGATCGCTCTCGGCGGAGGCCGATGGGCTTACTACCGACCGGCGACATTCCGCCAGGGGAAATCGATCGAGATGCTCGACGGCACGAAGTCGGTCCTCGTCGAGACGAACCTCCCGCGTGAAATCCTTTTGGACATCGCCGCATCGATCGACTTCGGAGCCGATAGATCCCCCCGGCGAGCTACCAGAGGCAGGACCTTTGACGTAAGACGGATGGACTTCTCTGACCTGAGCGACATCGACTTCGTAGAGACACCCTCGTTCTTACCGGCAGGGTACGCCCCAGCCACCGCCTATCGCTCCCGCGTCGGCAGGTCGGTATCGGTACGCGCTTACTACCGCAGCGCCGAAGCCGAGTACGACGGACTCGGTATCCGTGTGACGCAGTCGACCGGGGTTCATCTGCTACCGCCGTCCCCGGAGGATGCGATAGAGATGAGGCTCGACGGAAAAATTGTGCGTTGGTTCCCCCGGCGCGGCGAGGTCGACTGGATCGAAGACAACGTTTACACCTCGATCTCGGCGCCGTCTCTTCCCCGCAGCTCGATCCTCCAGATCGTCGAGAGCCTCGGATGACGCCGGTCCGAGACCTGGCCGGACGAGGACTGGCCGCGGCGGGCGGCGTGTTACTCGCCGCGATGTTCATCCTCGTGATCGGGACCGCCTACTCGGAGGAGCATTCCGATCGAGAGCGCGGAGCCTTACCGCCCACCGATGTTGCCCCGTCGGCCGGCGAGGAAGAGACCCCGATCGAGCCCCACTCCGACGACGCCAAGCTCTCGGAAGACGATCCATCCCGACCGGCGCGCGGAGATGCTTTCCTCGCGTGGGCGCCGGGCAGCCTGCCGGCCGGCACCGAGGCCGCGGTTGAGACCATGGACGAGGTGCGCTCGGCTACGACCGTTTACGCGGGGCTTGATTGGATCGACGCCTGGAAGCTCCCGCGCTCAGAGGCTCGAGAGCGACCGCCGGCCGGCTACTCGATCCCGTTCGAGATAGCCGCCGTGCAGCCGGGCGAGTACGCCGCCTTTGCGGACGTCCGGGACCGACGTGCGGTCGCGCGCCTGCGACCTGGTCAGGCCCTCCTGGCGGCCACGGCAAGGTCCCTGCGGGGGGCCGGGCGGGGATTGAGGATCGACCTCGGGGAGCGTTCGGTCCGGGTCGTGGGCACCGTCAGCGACGAGACCACCAATGGATACGAGGCCATCCTCGCCGGCCCCCCACCACCGGAGTGGACCAGGTCGGACAGGTTCGTCCTCGCCCGTCTAGAACGTCCGCGAGGACACCGGGCCGTCGAGCGCAAGATCGAGTCCCTGCTGCCACCCGGCCGACCCCTGCAGACTCGGATCGAGGGAGAGAACCCCTTCTTGCGTTACGGGGACGCAGTCCTTCCCCAGCTGTTGATCAAGGCCACTTTCGGCGAGTTCGCGGCCCGGCCTCAGCCCGACGGGACACTGGTGGTCGAGGGCTCCTGGAGGCGGAACAACATCCGTAGCGAGCCGGTTCCGATCCTCGGTCGGGTGACATGCCACAAGATCCTGTTCCCTCAGCTGCGAGCCGCTCTGCGGGACGTCCAGAGACAGGGACTGGCCCATGCGATCGATCCGGGCCAGTTCGCCGGCTGCTTCTACCCGCGCTTCATCAACCTCGATCCCGGAGGAAGGCTGTCGCACCATTCGTGGGGAGCGGCCTTCGACCTCAACTCCCAAGAGAACACCTTCGGCACGAAGGCCGACCTCGACATGCGCATCGTGGAGATCTTCGAGGATCGCTGGGGATTCACCTGGGGAGGACGCTGGATCGTGCCCGACGGGATGCACTTCGAGTGGGTCAAGTTCCCCTAGGACCGAGAGGGTCTAAGTCCGTCTGAGCCTGATGGGAAGCACCAACATGAACCCGGCGGAGAAAGCGACGACCAGCGGGAGGAACCAAGCTCGACTCCACGAGGCGCAGGGTGGCCATCCCGGCGATGACGGACGCCACGAGGATCACGGGGCTCCATCTCGTTCTTTGCCCCTGGACGATCGAAAAACGAACGGATAGGGGCAAAGAACTATGTGCGCTGTTCGGTCGGCCGTCCCGCAGGATTGCGCGCAGGGCGACCTAGGGCGAGATCGAGTCGAGCGCCAGGGTCACCGCGTCGCGCGGTGAGGACGCCTGTGGGAACGCGTGGACCCGCACATCGTCTTTGAGAAGACCCCAGGTGCCGAGGCCCACCACGGGCGTATCGGTCTTCAACGCGAATGCGACCTCGGATAGCGTGCCGTACTCACCGCCGATTGCGATCACGACGTCTGCGGCACGGACGATCAGCGCGTTGCGCATCTCGCCCATGCCGGTCGGCAGCGCGACGTCGACGTACTGGTTCGCATGCGCTCGATCAATTGAAGGCAGCAAGGCCACGGTCGTTCCTCCGGTGCTACGGGCCCCGCGACAGGCGGCCTCCATGACACCTCCGAGGCCTCCGCTCAAGAGCACGACGTTCTCCTGTCCGAGAAGACGGCCCACCTCCTCGGCTTGCGCGCTTAGCAACTCATCGGCGACCCCCGCTCCGATGACGGCGACGTATCGCTTCATGGAGATGAATCTACGCCTGCAGAAGGAACTAAGGGGTGGATCAGCCGGCGTAGCGAACGAAGCGGTCCTCGAAGTGCTCGGGGCCCTCCTCCGCCGTTGCCACCCTCACCAGGAGCTCGACGCACTCGGGGTCGAACTGGGATCCAGAATTGCGTCTCAGCTCGCTGCAAGCCTCCGACACCGACATCGCTTTTCGGTAGGGACGATCACTCGTCATGGCGTCGAACGCATCGCACACGGCCACGATCCGCGCACCCACCGGGATATCGGCCCCCGCTAATCCCTCGGGATAACCTTTTCCGTCCCAACGCTCGTGGTGCGAGCGCACGATGGGGAGAGCGGGAGCAAGGAAATCGATCCTGCTGAGCATCCGCTCGCCGATCTTCGGGTGCTTCTTCATAATGACCCACTCCTCGTCCGATAGTGGGCCGGTTTTCTGCAGGATGGAGTCCGCGATGCCGATCTTCCCGACGTCGTGAAGGATCGAGCCGAGTCTGATCGCTCGGCGTTGCTCCATCGGGACCTTCATCGCAACCGACAAGGCGACGGCCATGTCGCTGATCCGGCCGGCGTGTGCTTCGGTGTAGGGGTCGCGCGCCTCGAGTGCCGACACGAGAGCCTCTATGGTCTCCGTGTAATGGGCCTCGAGCTTCGACGCCAGGTGGATCTTCGAGTACGCGTTCGCAGCGAACCGCGTCAAGAGACCAACCTGGTGCGCGTCATCGTGACGGAAGGGCCTGTCGGCTGTTCGGTACACCTCGATGGTTGCGACCGCACGACCGTCCACGCTGAAGCGATTCATGAGGACGCGAGAGAACGAGAGCTCGTGGAGAAGACGTCGTTCGGAGGCTTCTGCATCGGGATCGGAAACCGAGATCTCCATGCTTTCACCGGTCTCGAGCACCCTTCTCGTGGCCGGGAACTTATCTAGCGAGAACTCCTCGGCCTCGGAGTTCAAACGGGCGGGGGGCCGCACGCTCGCGGCAACATCCCTGAGCACGTCCCTTCGATCGTCATAGAGCGATATGAGACAAGCATCTGCGTTCAAACCGTTTCGCACCGACTGGGCCAGAGCCGCAAAGAGGTCGGCAAGATCCGTCGCGTCCTCCATCGGCCGCAGATCGTGCATCAACTCGGATATGCCGCGGTCGGAGCCGGGGAGATCGTGGGCGGTCCTGAGGTCGCCTTCTCCGTTTACGAGGTACATCTGGGTCTCAGCCATGTCGTCGCTAGTTACTTCGACAGACACGTCCGGCGCCTATATCCCCCAGGTGGGTGGACTCTCAATGGGCCATACGGACTAGTCCTCGCTCGACCCCGAGCAGCTCAAAGGAGCCGGTAGGCGACCTCGTTGGCGAGCATCGTTCCCCTGGGAGTAAGGCTCAGGTAGTCCGAGTCGTACTCGACAAGACCCCACTCGCCCAACTCCAGTAGGACCGGACGGACGGAGTCCAGATACCCGCCCCCGAAGCGAGCGGCGAATCCGGAAAGGTCGACTCCCGATCGGAGCCTCAAGCCGAGCACGAGGGCCTCGGCGGCGCGCGCCCGCTCGTCGAGGAGCTCGTGACCCGCCTCCGCGGAGCGGCCCGAGGTCACCGCGTCGATGAAGTCGCGCGGGAGCTTTACCGACCACCATCTCCGGCCCTCGAGATGACCGTGCGCCCCCGCACCAAAGGCGGCATAGTTCCCGGCCGACCAGTAGAGGACGTTGTGGCGCGAGGCCGCCCCGGCCCTCGCCCAGTTCGAGATCTCGTAGCGCTCCAAACCCGCGTGCGACAAGAGCCTCTCCGCAAGCTCGTGACGCGCGGACTGCACATCGGGATCGACCTCCGGAGCTCGACCTGTGGCGACGAGTGTCGCCAGGGGGGTCCCCTCCTCGACGGTGAGGGCGTACGCGGAGACATGATCGGGAGACTCGGCGAGAACGCCGTGCAGGGTGTGCTCCCAGTCGGCCTCGTTCTCCCACGGGGACCCGTAGATGAGATCGGCATTCACCGATCGGACACCCGCCCGCCTGGCGGCTCCGATCGCGTCGAGCGCTCGCTGCGCGGAATGCGTGCGCCCAAGCGGGCGCAGGACGGACTCGGCAAGCGACTGCACGCCTATCGAGACACGGTTGAAGCCGCCTTCGAGGAGGGCGGCGAAGGTGGGCTCGTCGACCGTCTCGGGGTTCGCCTCGACCGTCACCTCCGCTCCCTTGACGATTGCGAATCTGTTACGGATCGAGTCGAGCACGCGGCCCAGGGCGCGGGGGGGCAAGAGCGTAGGGGTGCCTCCGCCGAAGAAGACCGAGGTGGCGGGCGGCGCGACCCCCTCCCAGCGCTCGATCTCCCCGACGAGCGCCTCGACGTAGAGATCGTGCAGCCCGTCCTGGCCCTCGTAGGTGTTGAAGTCACAGTAGTTGCACCTATGTCGGCAGAACGGGATGTGCACGTAGACACCGAAGCCGGGATCCGCCATCCACGCGCCGCTCCCCGTCCACCCGCGCTCGCTGCGCGGTGATGGGTCTCGGTCCAGGTCGAGCAACGTCATCTCTTTCCTTCCGAAGAATCGATGCGCAACGCCTCGATGAACGCCGACTGCGGCACCTCGACCGAACCGATCTGCTTCATGCGCTTCTTGCCCTCTTTTTGCTTTTCGAGGAGCTTGCGCTTGCGCGAGACGTCTCCCCCGTAGCACTTGGCGATGACGTCCTTGCGCTTGGCTCGCACCGTCTCGCGCGCTATGACCCGAGATCCGATCGCGGCCTGAATCGGGACGTCGAAGAGCTGGCGCGGGATGAGCTTCCGAAGCCGCTCGGTCATCGTCTTGCCGTAGTCGTAGGCCTTGTCGCGATGCACGATGGTCGAGAACGCATCGACGGGCTGCTGGTTGAGGAGCACGTCGACCCGCACCAACTTGGACTCGTAGAGGCCGGCCGGCTCGTAGTCGAGCGAGGCGTACCCCTTGGTCTTGCTTTTCAGCTGGTCGAAGAAGTCAAAGATGATCTCGCCCAGAGGCATGTGGTAACGGATCTCGACGCGTTCCGGCGAGAGGTAGTGCATCTCTTTGAGCTCGCCCCGGCGCTCCTGGCAGAGCTGCATCACCGTGCCCGTGAAATCGGAGGGCGTTACGACCATCACCGAGACATACGGCTCCGAGACCTCGTTGATCTTTGCCGGGTCGGGCATATCGGTGGGATTGCGGACGACTCGCTTGCTCCCGTCGGTCAGCTCTACCTCGTAACCCACCGAGGGGGCCGTCGCGATGAGAGAGAGGTCGAACTCTCGCTCGAGTCGCTCGCGCACGATCTCCATGTGAAGAAGCCCGAGGAATCCGCACCTGAAGCCGAAGCCGAGCGCGCCGGATGACTCGGGTTCGTAGACGAGCGCGGCGTCGTTCAACTTCAGTTTCTCGAGCGCGTCACGCAACAGCGGGAAGTCGTCTCCCTCGATGGGATAGATCCCGGCGTAGACCATCGGCTTCGGCTCTCGATAACCGGGCAGGGGTTGCTCGGCGGGGCGGTCCTGGCTCGTGACGGTGTCCCCCACCTTGATGAGACTGACCTCCTTGA
The DNA here is from genome assembly GCA_030863485.1 of Actinomycetota bacterium. Next base: position 9 of record JALZBR010000230.1, on the reverse strand, counting down.
CCCCAGATA
>JALZBR010000225.1 GCA_030863485.1 Actinomycetota bacterium | reverse complement strand
TAGTCCGTAGAACTTGAGGCGGCGGTCCTCCCGCCTCGTCCGCTCCGGCTGGGAGCGTGGCGAGGTGCCAACCAAGTCCATCGAGGACAGGAGGAACCGCCATAAGCAACGTATCGCTGCCGCAGGTCGCCACGCCCGATGAGGCGTGTACGGCCGAACTGCCCGACCACGTCCAAGAGGCCCTTGGCGAGCTCGCCGGCGCCGCCAGGGAGGGCCTTATGGCTCTTTCGGTGGCCGCCGGACTCGGAGTGCTCCACGAGCTGATGGCCACTGAGGTCGATGAGGTCGTCGGTCCTAAGGGAAGGCACAACGCCGATCGCCGGGCCAAGCGCCACGGCCATGAGGAGACGTCGGTCACCCTCGGCGCCCGCCGGCTCGCGGTCAACCGCCCTCGCGTACTTGCATCGAACCCGACCCTGCTTCTTCACGAGCGGCCGTGGACCTGCGTGCACATCGTGGCGGGATCGCGTTACGGCTAATCCGCCTCGGCAAGCACCAGACCGCGTTGCGGCTAATCCGCCTCGGCGAGCACCATACGTAGCTCCTCCCCGGTGAGGACCACCGTCTTCGGCAACCCAGAGACTAGATGACGACCGCTGACCTCGATCTGCTTTGCGCCGGCCCCCGGGGGGGCAGGAGCCAACCTCGTGGTCGACCCCGTCGGCGGTCTCCTCACCGACCATCATCCTGTGGTTGCGCTTCAGGTAGTCGATGATTACCTCGCTTCTCCGGCTTATTCTGGCTGTCCCGAAGAAAGGCTCAACGGCGCTTGCTCCTGGGTGGCGCCCTGGGGCCGACAGCATCCGGATGACCTCGTTGCGGATCTTCTCCGAGTCGGCGTCGAAGTCGAGCAGGATGCGGGCCGCCACTCCCTCGTTCTCGCGCACCAGGCCGAGCAGGATGTGCTCGGTGCCGATGTAGTTGTGGCCGAGGCTCAGCGCCTCGCGCAGGGCGAGCTCGAGGACCTTCTTGGCGCGGGGAGTGAAGGGGATCTGCCCCGAGGTGACCTCCTCGCCCGAGCCGACGATGCGCACCACCTGGGCGCGCACGCGCTCGACGGTGATGTCGAGCGACTCGAGCACGCGGGCGGCCAGGCCCTCCTCCTCGCGCAGCAGGCCGAGCAGGATGTGCTCGGTGCCGATGTAGTTGTGCTTGAGGATGCGAGCCTCCTCCTGGGCGAGGACGACCACCTGGCGGGCTCGTTCTGTGAAGCGCTCGAACAGGCTGATTAGGGTACTCCCCGCCCCTTCACTCGGGAGGGAATCCTCTAAAGACATGCAGGTCCAATAGCACGAATAGCACGATTCTGGCGGCGGGACGCGAAAGTGCCCGTCGACCGGGGCGTAGTGCCAGCACCCCCTACGCACACGAGGCGCCGGCGCTGCACCGGGGCGCCACAGCCGGGCCCATGAGCAACCGGCGACCTCGAGAGGATCGGCTCGAGACGCCCGCCGGGAGAATGAGCAGCGTGGCGGACGCCAACCAAGAGATCATGCGCCGGAAAGAGATATGGCGCGGATCTATCACGAGGGAGACCTTGACGCCGTCGACTAGGCGATCACCGAGGACCTGGATGGAGCAGCAGGCGTTCTCCAAGCCTTGAGCCCGGCCGCGAAGTCATTACGACTTCGTCGCGATGTTCCGGGAGGCCTACCTCCCTTTGGTGACCGTCGAGGACATGTTTGCCGAAGGCGACGACAACCTGGCGTTGATTGCAGCAGCTCGATGCGGTCAGCGCCACCGGAACAGGCAAGCTCAGCTTTCTCGAGCGGGAGTGGAGCGATGCAGCGGTCCGCCAGCGTGCGCCACGGCATCCTTCGGTGCTACGAGCGCTTCCCGGCCGGCGAGGCGCCCGACTCCGCCCAGGTGATCGCCGAGGCGGAGGGCGTGTCGGTGATCGGCGCCGCGCCGGCGAGGCTGACGACGGACGGATGAGACGGCTTTGAGCGCTGAGATCCGCCGCCGGCCCGGTAGCGAGACGGGCGCCACGAAGCCCCCCTCGGCTGCCGCTAGGACGCAACGCACTCCTTCACGACCGGGTCGGAAATCGCCGCGGTGGACAAGGGCGGTCAGGAAGACGACGGCTGCGCGAGCTGCGCCCCCGTCACGATCGGCTTGCCGTCGAGCGTCATGCCGGAGGAGATTGGGAACGTGCCGCCGGGACCTCAAAGTGGGCGCGCACGGTATGGCTGGCGGCGCCGCGGGCCCCGCTCGGGGCTTTGCTTCCCCGCCGTACAGGGCGCTATAGGAATCGCTCGCCACACGCGGGATGCGCCCCGCAAAGACAATGGGCATGAAGACACCGCGCTCTGGAGGGACAGAACTGGAATGACACCAGGACTGCTGTCTCCCCCTCTCGGAGGCCAGCCAGCCCAGAGGGCTTGGCGCGTTCGAGAGCAGCTGGCAGCCGGCGCGGTAGGCGGAGTTGCCGAAAACGGTTTACCGCGACTGGTCGATCAGCGAGACTTGGGGAGGCTTGACGCCGGAGCCGCTCGTTTCGGCGCGGACTGGGCGCCCGTTCGAGGGATGGCTCGTTCACAAGGTCGAGGAGGAGACTTTTCGGACGGGCAAAAGATCGGGTCCACGCCACCTGGGGCCGCGACGGCAAGCAGAGCTTTCGCAAGAGAAGTGTTGGGAGAGGAGGAATGGAGACGTAGGGAGGAGCTTCGGTCTGTTGCGCCCCCCGCCCCTTTACGAGCGCGCTGCGGCCCCTTTACGAGCAGCTGCACTTCCCGCGGCTAGAGTTCCCTGAGCAACAGCTTTTCCGTTCGACGAATCAGGCCAAGCAGGGATGTGTTTGATCCCGGTACGGGCGTGACCGAGGGCGTTGGCCTCCTCGAGGGCGAGGGAAACCACTAGCCGCGCTCGTTCGGTGGAACGATCAAGCGCCCCGGCGTGCATAGCTAAGCCAGAACCCGTCTGCACGCTTAGGTAAACCGCGGGCCCATCGGGGTAGAATGCGGGGGACGAACTCTAAGCGGTTTCCTCCTCGGGCTTGGCATATCCGACGACCAGACCGCGCCCCCTGCACCTCCGCTGGGTGAGTACGTGGAGGTGGTCAGAGAAAAGGTCCGCGAGCAGTCGCTTGCCGAGGAGCGTGCGCGCAACGGCGTCGGTGCCACGCACGCCGTTGGCGCTGGCAGCGCCAAGGCGGTGCCGCTGTCGAGCGAGAGTTCGGGCGCCTAAGTAGAATAGGGTGCCTCGCAGCACCGGGCGTCCGACGCCGACCACGGCCAGGCCCTCGAAGTTCGCCTTGAGAAGACGCTCTGGGCACGTACTCTCGTACCGGCGGCGCGCGAATGTATCCGGGCGGCCTCGGCGCGAGAGCTCTTAGCGCTTGGCTTCGGTAGCCTCAGTATGGGCCTTCGGAGTCGAGGCTTAGGCTCCTGACCTGCGGGGCTCGTCGTCCCTCCCGTCCGGGCCTCGCTACCTTGCGCCGGTGCTGATGGCGGCATGGAAGGTCAGCAACCGCCGATCGTTTGCGACGCACGAACGGCTCGGGGAAATAGCAGGTACTGGAATCGTGCTGGCTGGCCACATCGACGCCATGCCCCCAGGTATGACCGACGCCGAGCAGGCAATGGCGATTGCCCAGGCCGGCGTGGTAGCGCTTGCCCTAGTCATAGAGACGGCCGCTAACCCGGGCGGCAGACGCGGTAGCAAGGTCAAGAGGGTCTGGAAGGCCATCACCCCGGACTCGGGCGCCAGCGCGGTGCTCTTTCTGACCCACGGGATTGCCGCCACGACGGCGCGCCTCGCGTCCTACCCCGGTCATCACCTGAGCGCGCACCGCCAAGAGGCAGCACGGACGCTGCTCCATCAGCACTTCCCGTGGTCCGAGACGGACGAGGCGGAGATCCGCGACGCGGCCACGCAGATCGACCCAGACGATGTTTCGGGCCTGGAGGAAGCGCGCGTCGACAGCTGCTTCGAATCCCTGCAAACGGGCAGAAGTAGGGGTCTATGGCGGTCCTGATGAGACAGTTTTCGAACCCCGAGGTCAAGCGGCGGATCGACAGACTGCACCAGACACTGGGCTTCTGAGGGGGCGGCGGGCGAAGCTGTCGGGAGCTCGGCGCCATCCGCTTGAGTATCGGTCGATTCGAGTCGACACGGCCAGCGCCACGTCGATGCGCGCGGCCGGCGACCGCGCAGTTTCGCCACGTGGATGTGGAGGGCCGCTTGTCGAACTCGGAACTCCTGCGCCGCTTGAGGCCGCGGCGGCGCCGCTGACGGCCGCGTCCCTCGACGTAGCAGTCGGCGAAGTCCTCGTACCGGTAGACACGGTGGCCGGCCTCTGTATCGAGGACCACATCCGCAAAGGACCCCGACCGTCCTCAACGCTTCTCTCGAAGCGTAAGTATGGGTCCTTGACGTCCGCTCGCAGGAACGCCCAGCATTCTGTGCCTGCGGAACGGACCTAGTGCGGTAAGACAGGGAGGGACGAGCCTTAGGGCCAGAGGCTAGGCCGGCCTCGCGCATCGCGACCGTGTGAAGTTGACCCCCTTCTGAACTACCGACCTTCCCGACCAAGAGCTGCGCCCCGAAAGACGGCTGCAGGCAATTGACGACACGGGCGCTCCCGCGTCCAGCTGTCGACGAAGCTTACGTGGCTAAACTGGTAACTGCAGGTCAGCCCTGAATGTTGAAGGACGTGCTCGTCTTACGCTGCGAAGTGTCGCCTTGGGCGAAAACGGTCCATTTATAACCGCCGGGAAGGCCTTCGGGGATTTTTAATTGTCCCGAAAAGCACCCTTGATCATCAGCCCGTAGGTGGCCAAAGGTATATACGTCGAGCGCTTCTAGCTTGATGGCAACGATCTCTTGTGGGTCCGCGCCGCCTCCGCTCACTTCCACTGTGGTCCCCGGCCGACCACCAGCCCTCGAGAGGTTGAGGATCAGCTCTCTCGGTCTTGGGCCTGCCGCAGGGCACTCAGGAGACCCGCCGAATAGCGTCGTCCGTTCGTTCTCGGCGCCGACTGACTCACCGGCGACAAGCTCGGGCACGGTCAACGCTATAGCGGCAATTGCGAAACCCAGAAGTCCGGTAACAAGTCCCCGGCGAAGGTTCTGCCCTTGCAAGGAAGAGCGCTGCCCCGGGGCGCTCTCCTCCGGCACAGCTCCTGAGCTGCTATCTGGCTTCTCTTCCTCGTCGGGTCCCACCTCAGGCGTGGCCGCGCTGGAGGAAGCACCGAAGTACCGCCGAATGCTTGCGGGCACCCGAGAGATTGCTGCTACGGGCCCCCGGAGTACCTCCGTAGCCAGAGACACGATCACGGGCGTCACTGCCGCAGTAACCAGGGTACCCCCCGACCAGACCACCGAAGTCACTAGCGCCGCTACAAGGGACGCCATGCTGGCGAGGACGAGCGTCTGGAGGGATAGGCCTCCGGGGCGCATGGGGTAACCATAGGTCATGATGGGGTTCGTACTTGTACGACGCAGAAGCGTCGTCCCTCAGACTTCGTTGCGTCCCGGTAGAACAACCGCAGAGCGGGTCAAGGCTGGCCGATTCCCGTGGCCGAGCGGATGTGGGAGGAGGGAGGGCGGCGGGCGGCCCGGGCCCGCAATCCCCCTCCCAAGCTCGAGGCGCCTAGACCTCGTGCGCTCGTCCTCGCTAACCGCTTTGGTGCGACCGCGCCGCGGAATGCGATCGGGAACAATTACGCACCGACCACGCGCTTATCCGTGGTGTTGCCGTCTAAGGGGTTGGACTCGGCCCTAGGCCGAAGCACCGCGCTAGTCGTCCTGACCGACGGGAAAGAAAACGTGTCGCGTTCTCAGAAGGAAAAGGATGCGGCGCGCCGTGATGCCGAGCGGTGCCTCGCTGTAGCCGATCGAGAGAACAAGGATATTCGCGTTTTCCATCACCGCCGTACCGCCCGACGTCTATTGCAAAGACATCCCGGACCACTTATTTGATCAATGCCAGGAGGCGGGGATGCAAGATCAGTCGACTGGAACCTTCGAGAACTTTATGGGCGAACTAGGGCTCGAGGTGCCGTAGCTACTCCGACACGCCGTCAACAGCCCGCCGTGGAGGACCGCCCGCTTGATCGCGGCGAAGTAGGGCCGGTCGTGGGTTAGAGTCGAGCGGCGGGATCGAGACGCGGAGCCGCGGCTTGGTCTTTCGCTCGTCCCAGGGCTTGTAGGGCTGTAGGCGAAGCTGGCGGCGCCGCTCGGCGCGAAGCCTCCGGTCGTAGGCCTCCGGAACGCTCTCCGTTTCCGCGAGCGTGGCGAGCACCTGCCGCCACATCATGTCGACGTCCTCGATCCCCGGGTAGACGAGGACGATGCGCCGGCCGCGGGATGACATCGGCGTTCTCGGCCTTCGTCTGGCCCCTCAGCTTGCTCACGCCGTAGAAGGGCTCGCCGTTGATGGCCACGAACATCCCATCCCGCTCGGTCGCCTCGATCAGGTTGCGATAGGCGTCGCGGACCCGATCGCTTGTGACGAGGACGTCGCCGTCCAGCGGGCGACTACGCGGGGCCGAGGCGGTCTTCCAGCCGAGGGCCTCGGCGGGATTTGCGGTGACCATGCGACAGAGCGCCTTGGCGAGAAGTGGCGCTCGACAGGCGGTCATTCGCTCCTCGTAGCTCTCGCGGCTTCCGAGCGCCAGTCCGAGCAGCACCTTGCGGCCCTCGAGCGTGACGCCCCAGGCGACGGCGGCCGGGTTCACCCAGCTCACACGGACGGCCTCGGATCCTCACCGACGCTCCCGACGCGCGAAGATCTGCACGGCGGCGCCGTCCGAGCTCGTCCTGCCGTCGAGCGAGAGCAGCTTCGCCCGGTGCGCCGGTGTAAGTTGCGCTTCGTCGAGGTCCGAGCCCCCGGGTCGCGATTGTGGACTACTAGCCGAGGACCGTGAGTCACTGACCGCGCTTCTTCATCTCGTGCCGTGACGTCGACAAGCGTGAGCGTGGGCATCCGATCCGCTCTAGGGCTCCTCGACGTAGTCGTGGTGCCAGAAGCGAAGGCCGTCGCGCCTGCGGACGACCGGAGGGAGCTCGATTCTCGCTTGCCGTAGCCGGTCGGCCTCGCGGGGATACCGAGCCATATAGACGAGCCCAAACAAGAGGTATGGAAGCCCTACCACCCATGCCGAGCGTCATTGCGGCGGCGGGCGTAGCCGATCCGCTCGGATGATCGACGCCCATCTCCGGGCAGGCCTGCGTCGCGAAACCGCAGATCAGGAACACCACGCCCACGCCGCCGAACGCCTGGTCCGCAGCAGCGGTGCTCGGCCGGCGGCCGGCGCCGGGGTAGAGCGAGGACGCGGGGCGAAAAAGGCCGAGAGCGACCATACTCGCGCCGATGAGGTCTAGGCCAAGGCCGATGACAGAGAGCAGTGACCCGAGGGTAACCGCGCTGTGGAGCCTGCAGGCGTAGGGTAGGGTCGACATCCGCCTGTACAAGCCTGACAGCGATAAAGCTCGTCAGGAGGAGATGCGCCTTGTTTACGGCCGGGTAGGAGGCCGCTACGGCTGGGATTGCTCGCGACACCCTCGAGGACAACAGCGGAGGGGGTCAACGATCTGTCCGCGGGACTGCCCCTTTAGTATGCAAGTCTGGGCTTCTGAAGGAGGGGCTTGAGCTGCCGGTTGTCGAGTCGATCACCGCGAGCGCCGCTTTGGTCCCGCAGCAGCGGCGGGTTACCGAGCCGGCATCACCGCAGGCGCTACCCGCTGCGTGCGCGGCAGTGCCGTTGCGCCTTGGGCAAGTCCTGCCTCGCCTCCGCCTTAGACGAAGGGGAAGCGTGGCCGTCCCGAGGTACCGCTAGGCGGATGACGGACGCGATTACGCGCGAGGGCGAGCAGGAGCTCGACGGTCTGCGGAAATCGCTTCTTCACGCCCCCGCGCCCGCGCTCCGGCCGGATCAGGGCAATGAGGCGTTCCAGCAACACAAGCTGCTCGCCTCGGCCGTTCACCGAGCTTCGGGTCTTGACGCCCGCGGTAGCGATCGGAAACGGCTGCGTGGGTGCGGTACCTCACCGCCTATTTTCCACCGGGGAAGAACGACCCGGCCGACGCGAGGCTCCTCTTCGCGGAGTGGCGTACCGACCTCCTCAAGGACGACACGCCGGGACCGTCGATCGTAATCACGCACGGGCAGTCCCACGCGCACTGGCGGCGAGACCACGCCGGACGCCTGTGCATCAACCTGGAGGACATGTGGGACGACTTCGAGCAGTCGGTCGGCCACTTCGTCAAGTACCTTAGGACAACCCCCGACAGGCGAGCCGTCGTCCTGAAGCGTTGGCGAAGTACGAGCTGGGACATTGAGCCTTTTAGGTCAACCGGGGAGGCATTGGCGGGCGCGACGGTTATTAGCGCGTCAGCCAGTACCGCCTCTGAACGTCCTGCGGCGAAGCAGTAAAGGGCGGCGTCCTCGACGCGCGCGTTCGCCTGCTGCCGGTGAGTAGCGACTTGCCACGCTGAGTTTCATCCGACTGCAGGCCGGTGAGGTTGCACGGAGGCGAGAAATGGTGTAGGAAGGTCGAAGAAGCGGCGCTAGACAAGGCAGTACCTTGCACGGTAGAGACACCAGCGGCCCCCTCGCGGCGATCCGGAGGGAGCGTCGCCAATTCGGAGAGCTGATCCTTTCCGCGGTCGCACTCGCCGTTGGGGCCAATCTCGTGTCGGAGTGGCTGAGCGGCACTGTCGGTCACGCGCCCGCCCTGGCGATCGGGCTCACGCTCTGTGTCCTCATCCTCTCCGTCGTTCTCTTTACCCGTCCGCGACGGCGCGACGAGACGCTGGAGGGCTACGTGGTCGTTGCGGAGGCGCGCGGCCGGCCGGTGCCGGTGCCGCGCTACGAGATGGCCGAGGACGTCGCCCGCCAGCTACAGCACTTCATTGACACAGCGCCGGAGGTCGGCGAGCGCTGGCGTGAGAGCCGCGAGGCGGTCATTGGGGAGGCCGTCGAGGCGTTCGCCCTCACGCTCCTCTCGCGCCAGTCCGACGAGTCCTTCCGGCGCTCGGTTACGGACCCCCGTATTCAAACGATGGGACGGGATGAACTCAGCGAGGTTTTGGCGAGCAACCACATCCTGAATCTGCTGACGGACCCGGAACTGCTCCCCCCGATCGATACGGGCGCCGTCGAAGGGGAAGTTGTGGCGCTCATCGTCCCCGGCGGTGCGACGGCATACGAGCAGTTGCGTATCCGCCTACCCCGCGGGAGCACGCTTCGCCGACGCGACGGCGAGCTACGCGTCCGTACCCGCGCCTGTGAGGTACGCATAACGGCCGCATGCGACGATCTGACCGTGCTACCTGATCGCTTCGCACGTCACTACCTCGGTCTGCGTGATGAGACCCTACAGCTGACCGCGCGGCGAGTAACGGTCACCGCGAGCGTGCGCTTCCCGCCCAGCGCGTTTCTGCGCGCCCGTGCGCTCGAATACTCGGAGTGGGTCGACGCTTACCTGCGGCGGCTGGGGGAGACGGTGTCGTCGGCGGCGTTCGAGCAGACGATCAACTGGCCGGTCGCACTAACCGTGATCGACAGCCTACGAGGCATGGGAGGTGAGCAGGAGATGAATAGGCTGGCGCTAGGTCCGGTGGGGTCCGCAGAGGAAGCGGCGGGTCGCGCGTCGGAGATTATGCAAGCGGAGCGTATCCCCTTCGAATCCTACGAGGGCGGGCGCCTGCTGCGCGTGCGCCGGGGGTCGGCCACCGTCTTCGTCGAGGTTGCCCAACGACCAGACGGCGTTGTGCTGCACCTGTCCGCGCCGGTCCTGCAGCAGGTGGAGGTGGACGGCGTCGAGGGAACGCTCGCGCTCCTACAGGAGGTGAACGCCTTTAATGCGAGCCAGTCGTTCGGCCGGTTTATCCACCATATGGACTCCGCTACTATCTCGCTCGACTACGAGCTGCTGGCGGATGAAATGCACCCGACTCCGCTCGTGCATGCGCTCGACACTATTGCGCGGACGGCCGACGAGGCGGACGATGTCCTCCAGCGGGCGCTGGGCACCGGCCGCCGCACCGACGAGGTGGCCACTACTGCACGCCTCGGTGAGCACGGCGCGATCGTTCTCGAGGCGACGGAGCTGTCGGAACTCGACCGTGCATTAAGCAGGGCTGCGCGCGACGAGCGCGGCGGTATCGTCACAACGGTCGTCGAGGCCGGTGACGGCGAGCCGGCGGAGGTCGCGCTTGATCGTGACGGCCAGATCCTTCAGGTCGTCACCGACATGGGCCAGTATCACGAAGGCGGCGGCACGGAGACCCTTGCGTTCATGAAGGCGCTTGGCGGACTGGTAGCCGTCGCGCTCGATGAGCACAGCCGTCCCGTCCACGGACCCCAGTACGTCGACGAGCTCAGCCGCGAGGCCTAGCCCGAGCCTGCGGCTGCAGGGGATCGTGGCCTTCGGCGACATCGCCCGGGAGGCAGTTGGCGGCGACGCCCGGTGCGCGCCGGGCCAGCGCAGACCTCCGTACGCAGACGCCCCTGAGGCGGCCTCTACCGTCGCAGGCCGCTTATTTCCGAGGGTGCGCGCTGCGTCCCCAAGGACGGTCGATTAGGCCCAAGGACAGTGATTCTTCTGTACGGGAAGGGGGACCGGCCGCACGATGATCGGCTTCGACCCCTGCCTCGCCTTGTCGGCCGCAAGCGCCGCGCTGTGGGATCCCCAACCGACCGTCCCTGGACGGTCGCGGCTAAGAGTCCGACGAACTTGTCTCCGGACAGCGCTGCGGCAGCACTTTCCCCAATCTTGCGAGGCTTGCGCGAAAGGCCTGCTGCAGCTCGCCGACTACGCAGCGATTCCCCGCGGCGACCTGCCCTTCGCGCGCCGGCGTTCCTCTGTGACGACGCACGGCGGATCGGTTGCGTGGGTCTCCGTTCTCGAACCTGTGGCTCTACGCCCGAGAAGCTGATCCGAGAGGACTTCGCCATCGAGGGACAGCGCTCGGGACGCCTGCGTGAGCTCCTGGTCTCGGAGGCGGTGGGGGCGGATCGCGTGGCCGAGGAGCTCGACGCCCTCGAAGTCGCCCTGCCCTTCAGCTGCGAGCACGTGGCCCATCCGGCTCGAGTAGTGAACTCGTCCGGACGCCCCCGGCCAGCTGGCCGGGGCGTCCCACTGTACGGCCGGCATGCCGGTCCGCTCGGAGTGCACCGCCTCGATCCAGTCCCGAGTAGGCCGAAAGCGGCCACGCGGGCGGGGGTTTTGGACCCGATTAGGACCTCGTGGCCGGAGCTGGCGCGTTGCCGCTAGGAAGTCACATGGCCAACGCGGCCGAAAAACCGCCGATATGTAGCGGCTTCAGTTAATGGCGAGGGCCGGAATCGAACCGGCGACACCACGATTTTCAGACGCGGCGCATAGGGCTTCTCTGCAGAGAATCACCTGCAAATCGCGGGGATCCACGAAGCTGGCCGAGCGCTGGGATCCCTGCGGATCCTCGTGGGATATCGGCGGGTTTGGGCCTGAAGCGGGCCACGAGGTCCAAAACGCCACCGCTCGTGTGACCGCGGCAGCGCCCGTCACCGGAACCGGCAGCGGACGCCATCATCTTCCTGTGCGGATCCGGATCGACGAAGCCGGCGACTTCAACTACAGGGACGAGACGCGGGTCTGGATAAGCGTCGTTGGCGGCATCGTGATCCCAGACAAGCGCTGGGCCTCCATCGAGGCGTTCGTCGTCGATCGCAAATGGACGATGCCTGAACTGAAGGCGGCGGAGATGACCGACGCTCAGCTGCTCGAGGTAGCCGAGTTCATCGTCGCCCACGACCTGACGGTCGGCGCCATCGCCACTGATTCGCACATCTTCACGGCCGATGCTCAGCGTGAGTGGCGCGAGAAGCAGGTTGCGGGGTTCCGTGCTGCCGCTGATCGGTCACGCAGAGCGGTCGAGGACGAGCAAACGGCCGAGCGGGTCGAGCGGCTGCGGCGTCGGATGCACCAAGAGCGTTACATCAAGCAACCGAGCTATCTCCAGTACGGCATCTTGATGCCGTGGCTTCTGTCCCACCTCATCTCCGCCTCGCTTCTGGTGTATCGGGCATTGCCGCCCGATGACGACAGTTGGGGGATGGACATCGTCCTGGACGCGCAGTCGGGCGCCGATCCGGGCAAGGCGGGCGAGCTGTTGCGCGACACGATCGAGGCGATCTTCGCCGGTGACGAGCGGACGGCGTTACGAATGGCCGCCGGACCATCCGTTCAAGGTCAAGAACACCGATCCGGAGGTGGACGCAATCAGCGGCCGCCAGGTGCTCTCGCAAGGCATCCGCCCCGGAACCTCCCACGACGATCCCGGCCTCCAGCTTGCGGACTTCGTTGCGCACCTCGTGCTGAAACGCCGCCCCGACGCACGACGCCGGTGGAACGAAGCGTCGCCGAGCGCAGTACGAGCACGCGCGGGGGCAGGGCGATCTACAAGGTGTGCAGCGGGTAATACGCGTCCGTTCGCCTGCCCTCGAGGCGCTCGATCTCGTACGCATAGCCCTCGCGGCGGCAGCGCGCGAGGAGGCGGGCGGGAGCGGGGCCGCCGCGTAGCAGCCAGAGCGAGACCTCGACCCGGGCGACGCAGGCCGCCCATTTGCCGGCACGGTATACGTCGAGGGCTTGCTCTAGTAGCCGACGTGCCGCCGAGCCGTCGCCGAGGTCACGCGCGAGTTCGCCCTCTACTGCGAAGAGGTGGCCGTCCATGTATGGGAGCGGTCCGGGCGCCGCCGAACTCGTGAGCTATCCGTCGCACCTCGGCCACATGTGATGGCACCGCGGCCGCGTTCCCCCGCCCGCGGGCGA
>JALZBR010000206.1 GCA_030863485.1 Actinomycetota bacterium | reverse complement strand
GAGCTGCTCGTCCCGAGCGATACGAATACGCAGTGTCCGTACAAAGGTGTCGCGTCGTACTGGTCGGTGAAGGCAGGCAGAGAGTTCCTTGAGGATCTCGTCTGGAGCTATCAGGAGCCCATTTCGGAAGCCGGCAAGATCTCCGGCCTCCTATGCTTCTTCAACGAGCGCGTAGACCTTGAGGTGGACGGCGAGGAGCAGCCGAGGCCGCAGACGCAATGGTCATAGGGCTTTGTCGCGGAGAGGGGAGAAGGATCCACGTGGTGGCCTCATTCTGCTAACGCACAACGCTTTGAATTGAGGTTCTGTGCTTACTGACCGAAGGCGAGCGGGATGTGCGTCTTTAGCGCGTGCCGGCAAAATTCTGATCAGTGAGAAGGAAGGTGTGCAGCTTTCGGCTCAGCATTATGAGCCGGTGTGTTCGAGACGCTCTCGGAGGCTGGCGAGTAGCCTTCTTCTTTAGACGATGACATCGCCTCCTCCTGGTAATCAAAATCTTGATCTCTACCAAGGCCGCCGAGAACGCCAGAAGAAGTTTTGGTTGTGTGGATCTCTAACGAGTCCACCCTTGATCCGTACCGCCCATTAATGCGCATATATGTGATCGTCAGGCTCCACCTCTAAGGGCGTGTTTGGTAAGGAGCAGGGTTGGCTCCGGAAAAACCTGAAATCGGCTTCCCGTGGGGATAGGGGAGGCAGCCGATGAGCTGTTCTGCGGGGCAGTCTCCTCGCCTCTCGAAGTGCACCTGGTGCAGAGGGCTATAGATAGGTCTTCCGCATACACGAGAGCGTACAAAAACGTTTTAACCCTCTCTTCTACCCAGTCACTCCTTGTCCTGTTTTTGCCCTCGTTTCTAGCAATGAGTAAGATACACTTTGCTGAGTAGGCCATAGATACACGAGAAAAACTCTGTACCCTACAGCGGTTTGCAGTTTTGTTGGCCCACATGGCATCGCCAGTGTGGTTATTACTCAAAAGAATTGCTTCGGAAGTCTCGCGCCCTCCCAAATTTTTGGGTATGGAATACGGTGGGTCCTTGAGCGTGTACCTTAGTTAGCTCTTATCTTCGCTTGACAAATTCGCTATTTTAGGTCAGAGTCGAAACACCATAGAATATACAGGCTTTGGGAAGGTTAGCAGATAAATGTCTAATGGCTCATTCAACCTCATGCTGGACCCATCGATGTTCTTTACTGTATCGGATGAGCGGACTCTGGACGTAATGATGAACAGGATAAGTAGGATTGTCGAGGACGGAGCGGCAATTCACGTCCCACAAGCCTTTATGACTTTCGTTGAAGACGCTTATATTGCAGAAGCAGATGGCGGAGACTACAGAACGGAGCAGTTTGTAAACACTTACGCTCCAGAGCACCACCCCCTTTCGTTTGAACGACTGTACAAAGAGATGAGTAATAGGGTAGGGCTCATACAAACATTCAGCCCCGGCCTCCGCTTGCGAGAGAAGCATAACGAGTTTCGCCAAGGCCTAGATGAGGTGTTTTACGACCGTGCGATTGACGACCCGCGTGTGTCGGAAAGCGTTTTACAAGAGTGGATTTTCCTACAAGAGCGGTCATGGATCGTCTCCCAAACCAGGGAAGCGTTTGACTTGATGAGAAGTGCAGGGGCCGAATACTTAGAGTTTGGGAGAAGCGCCTTGGATAGGCTTGGGACGAGCGCGTTGGATAACCTGAATAAGGTAGTTAGAAAGACCCGAGGGAAAGCGGAAGAGGAAGCAATCACACCCATCGATAGACTACTAACCCTCGGAAAATGGGTGGCCGCTGGCGGCGGTGCTGTCGCGGCGGGAGGAATCGTATCCTTACCCCCAGCCTTGGCAATAATGATTGCCATTTCCCCAAGATTTTTTGCTTTGATCGACCCTTAGTAGCATTCCGACCATAACATGGCCCCGGTATCAGAGCACTGTATCTCCTCTATAGCGGGTTGCGATGATATTGGCCCACCTCGCTCCTCTTCTATTCTTGTTTTCTGTTCCTACCATTGTTTAGAGGTTGGGCAGACCCAGCTTTGCTGTATCCAGCTTAATATCCAGTCAAATGGCTTTGATAGCCAGACTAAGAGTTCCGGCGGCGTCAATGCAGGTAGCCAGCAGAAATCTATGAGCAGGATATTAATCGCTGCCAGCACCGCCAAGAAAACGATGTAGAACCGTACAAATTGGCCAAATGCACTCCCGTTGTCTTCATCGAACTTATAGAAAAGACTATATTGTAGCGGCCTATAGAGGTCCCGGATGTTATCAAGTATTTTCAATTCATTTCGAACTCTAAAGTACCCGCCGATTGCTAATACTACTCCGAGTATCGGCGGGGCGAGAATCCACGCTCCGAGCCATCTCATAACCTCTAGCTGTGTATACGGGATGACAGCGAGCGCGACAACTGCTGCAGTGAGGCGAAAGACAAGGTTCCAGATGAGATTATGGCGATGCTGATACTCGTTCCAAAGGAAAGCGGCATGGCTGAGCTTTGCCTCAGGCTTTAATGAGCCAACCTCTTCTAGCCAATCTTTGCGTATTTGTTTAGTATCGTCATCATTACGGGAGCGATTAAACGGCTTGATCAGCACTGACTTAACACGATCCATAGCAGTTTTTAGTCTCCTTGACCTCCACTGCACCATCCGTACATGCTCCCTTACTCGGAAGACCTACGAAAGCGTCGTTACCCTCACAATGCGGTATGGACCAAGCTCACTGCAAGGCGTTGTCAGGCTCCTTTCAGCTTCCATCGGTGCTACGGGATGTACCTGATCGAGTCCTGAGCTACTGCTGAGACGTTGCCCGCGTGGTCCCGGTACTGGACGTAGACCGTCTTCGTCCCAGCGCCGTTGCTAAGCGTCCACGACTTGCCGATGGCGTAGGGTTCCCAGGCCGACCACAAGGTCCGGTCGTTGCTGAAGCGCATCGAGCTCACGCCAGAGCCGGGAGAAGGATCGCTCGCACCTAGGGTTAGCATTACTATCCTGCTCCCCGTAGTCTCAGCTCCCCCATTTATCACAACCGTGCCCCTCGGTGCCACGGTGTCTACCCTCCAGGTGCGGCTGGCCGGGGCGGAGGTCGGGTTACCCGCAGCATCGATTGCCCACACCCGGAACGTATGCTCTCCATCAGCGAGACCGGTGTAGACCTTCGGCGAAGTGCAGTCGATAAAGGCAGCACCGTCCAGACTGCACTGGAAAGCGGGATTCTCCTCCGAAGACGAGAAGGAGAAGCTGGCCGAGTTAGTGTCATCGGTACCGGACGGCCCATCATCGATCGTCGTGCTATCAGGCAACATAGTATCTGAGGGCATCACACTCGCTGTTGTAACCGCCAACCGGTCTTGGCCGTCTCCGGCGGCGAGGGGGGCTACTGGCCCGGCTACTGACCTGGCACCCGTAGTAGTAGCAGCAGCAGTAGTAGTAGTGGTAGTAGTGGTGGTGCCTACCGGCTTCAATAGGTATCGTAGGGTAACCAGCTCAGGCGTTGGGCGCCCGGCCTCTCGCAAAACGGGAGCCTCGGAGCCGATATCGCGGCGGAATTCGAACGTGAGCGCGTAGGCTCCTGCGGGTACGCCGACTCCGGCCTGGTCCTTTAGGAGAATCAGGGCGCGGGTGCCGTCTAGGTTCGGAAGAAGGAGGGCATCCGTCGCCCCAGCGACGCTGAGGTCTAGAACGAGAGGGGGCGCGTAGTTAGCTTCCGGCTGTACGGGCTGTTGATGCACAACCTGTCCGGCGTTGTCCAAGAGGCGTATCCAGGCGATGCCAGCTGGGAGCGGGGTTTGCTCTCCCGACTGGAGCTTACCCGCGTCTTGGGCGAGGTAGCCAACCCCGGCTTCCCGCGTCGTGGTGCCCGGGGCGTGTATCCGGAGTCGCTTTCCGACCGGCAGTACCGTTCCCTGCGGAACGGTATAGTAGTGCTTGAAGGACAGGGTGGGGGCATCTGCGGCAACCTGGAGCTTGAAGCCGTCTAGCGCCGTTTCCTCGCGAGCGAATAATTCAACCCAGTAGTCGGTGTCGGTCGAGCGGCGGGCGTCGCTGATCTTCACGCTCGAAGCCGGCTTCATGGAGAGAGAGCTAGAGGCAACTGGCAGTTTCTGTGTATCTGCCCTTTGAAGCGTGAGCTTTATCCTCCGCCAGTCAATCGGCGTCGGGCTTTCCAATAGGAGGGCGTGCCGACCGTTTGGACTCTTTACGACAGAAAGTTCCAAGGCTTGGACGGTACTAGTTGGCCTGAGACCTAAGGACTGAATGACCTGGCTGAACCAATGGTTGGTCGCTGCTTCCAGCTCTGTCCGTGCGCCGTGTACTGCCTTCAGCGCGTCGTCGTAATCCTTGAAATCCTTCTCCATAGGCTCAGGACCTTTGACACGAGCAGCTTTATCTTCCAGGTCCTTTCGCTTGTCCTTCACGCTTTGCACCCTGGGGTTCACGGCGTTCAACGCGTTGGTGAATAGCTGATCGAGCTGTGTAGCTGTACTCGCGTCTACCGGCACTTCCCACACTCTCTCTTCGAAGGAATGCATGTGGTGGGCGAAGTTGACGAAACTGGATGTTGTGAACTCGAAGGAGTGAACCACGTCGGGTTCGGGCTTGCTCGCATCCCTGGCGACCAGCTCAGCGCGGTGGAGAGCACCGGGTTGGAGCAACATCCCTTCTCCGCCAGCGAGCAGTAGACCGTCGGTTGGCACCTCTGACCAGTTTACCTGCGCGCACCGCTGCGAATTGCTCAAATTAAGTGTAGCTATCCACTTCCGTTCGCCTTCGCTCAAGCGTCGCTCCGGCGCTTTACCCCAGTGGTTGGCGATCTCGGTGACGGGCCTACCGTTGTTGTCCAATATCCGCATTCCTAGCGGGCGCTTTGCCCGCAGATATAACCGGTCAACGTAGTTTTCGTTGAACTCCACGCCGGCATCGTAGCCCCTGTACGGCGGTCGTTTGCCTTCCTCGCCTGCTCCGTCCTCGGGCACCGTACGAGCGACATACGAGGAGAGGTCGGCCAAGACACCGCCCCCGGGATAGGTGGTCTTGCCCGCTGCGCCGCCGAGCGGCGGCGGGCCGGACTGGAAGAAGCCGTACCAGTATTGCGGCTTAGGATTTTGGTCCATGTTCGTGACTTCCGTTACCGCTCTCACGCAGTATTCGGCCGGTTCCAGCACCATATCCTGGGT
>JALZBR010000195.1 GCA_030863485.1 Actinomycetota bacterium | reverse complement strand
GCATAGGGACGGGCCTTCGCGACGTCGGCAGCGGGGTGCGCGAGGGGGTGGAGGACTTCGTCGGGTTCGGAAAAGGGGTCGTCGTAGGTACGGTGGAGGCTGGGGGAGAGGCCGTCAACGCGGCATTCTCGTGCGCGACCGACTTCTCGGGCTGCCGAGAGAACGTTGGAGGGTTCGCCTCCGCGGTGTGGAGCGACCCGTTCGGGGTGGCTTCGGCGATGGTCGGCGAAGCCATCGACGAGGCCGTGACCAAGATCAGGCAGGGTCATATCGGCGAGGCCGCGGGGATGTTCGCCGGTTTCGGGAAGTACAAGGCATTCTCGAAGATCGATGACGCGGTCCGCGCGGTAACGACTGGTACGCGAGCCTTCGAAATTCATCCGAGAGTTATCGGGCAGCTCGCGGACCCTCGACTGGGGATCCTGGCTGGTCGGCTTGCTCCCGACGACCTCCAGTCCCTGTTGAACAACCCGGGCGCGCGACGGTTCATCGACACCCGTGGTGATTACAACACGATCAACGTGATCCAGGAGGTCGAGGGGCGGCTCATCCGCATCACAACGCCAGCCGATGCCTTCCGCATCATCTCGGTTGAGCCCATTCGACCCAACCAAGTCACGAACCGGATCGCGTCCGGTGACTTCGTTCCGATACCATATAGGTGAGGTCGCGATGATCCACATCACAGAGATCAAGAAGATGCTCCAGGAGAACGGCGTCGAGGACGCTAAGGACCTGCTCGAGATTCGCTTCGACAAGCCGGGCGTCCGCAGCGGGGTTGTCGATGAGGAGATGAAAAACAAAGTCATCACCGCGGACTGCCCCTTCGGCAACGTCGTCATCGTCTTTGACGACGAGGGTCTGCTGCAGTCGATCGAGGTGGTCTAACGCTCGGCGTCACTTCGGCCGTGGTCCGCGCCACGGTCGACGACGTCTTGACCAAGATCAAGCAGGGGCATCCCGGCGAAGGCCTTGCGATGATCTGGAGTGGTGGGAAGTTCAAGGCATTCTCGAAGATCGATGACGCGGTCCCGAGATGTCGAAGCAATTGGAGGTGATTGGCTGATCGGGCGGGTTCAATCTGCGACTACGACTTTCTGCTTTTGCCTCCTAGAGACGGTGCTGGTCATGACGACTACCAGCATGTCTGCACTCGGGCATGTGGACGACGAGTAGGCAGCATTCGCGCCTCCGGAGATATCGGCGTTGTCCGTCGACTCGACCAAAGTTGGAGATGCCACAAGGGGGGTTTGCCGGGCCCCTCCCGCGTTCCAACGACATGATGCGAGCGAATGTGAACCAGGCGCTGGGCGACATCGCCGCAGGGACCAAGCGCTACCCGAAGGACTTCTCGACATTCGGGAACTATGAGGGGTCTTCTCCCTAAGCAGCCTCATGGCTACTACCGAGAGTTCACCGTCCGCCCACCGGCGGGAGTGATTGACCATGGTGACAGGCGAATTGAGTTGGACAAGGAGGCGAGTTCTACTTCTCGCCAGCTCACTATGAGTCGTAGATCAAGCAGGGGCATCCGGTCGAAGGCCTTGCGATGGTCTGGGGTGGTGGGAAGTTCAAGGCATTCTGAAGATCGATGACGCGGTCGGTGCCATACGGGGTATTTCTTCTCACCTCGAAGGGCTTTCCGCGGCAGGCAGCGTCTTAGACGACGCTGTATACACCGCAGGGGGGCGCTCCTTGGCAAAACATGGAGCGGGACAACGAGGAACAAGTCCGTTCCCAGCTTTACGTGGCAATCCGACCAGATCAACGATCTCGCACAATCGGTTCTGGACGACATCCTTATTCACCCAGCCGCTCGTTCAGCGGTTGCTGCCGCCTTCGTCTTCCCAGCTCCGCTGGGACCGGCGGCACCGGACAAGATCCGCCGAACGATGGAACGCAACCGATGCGACGTAAGCGACAGACTCCACTTCGACCTCGGCCACTTCACGACTCGCTATTGGACCTCCAGAGTGACTGAGCCGCCGGCCGAGGTCGTGGATCAGACTCTTGAAGATCTGAAACAGGATCGGGTGTGCAGGACATATGGGGGTCGTAGCCCTACCGAGGAGGCGGCCCTGGAAACGGACCCGAAACACGAAGTAGAGACCCTCTACAGGGCGTACGCGGACCGGGTACTCCGCTACGCCCAACGACGAGTCGGGCCGGCCGACGCCGAGGAGATCGTCGCGCAGACCTTCCTCGCGGCGTGGCGACGGGTGCACGACGTTCCGACCGACCCCCTTCCTTGGTTGATCGGTATCGCCCGCAATGCGATACGGAACCTGGAACGGGCCGACAGGAGACGATCGCGACTAGTGGCACGCATCGCGTCAACGCGGACGTCCGAGGAAGAACTACCGGACCGTCCCGACCTTTCCGACGAGCTCTTTCGGGTGCTCGAGTCTCTCTCAGCAGACGACCGTGAAGCTCTTCTCTTGGTCGCATGGGACGAGCTCGATCACTCAGAAGCTGCGGCGGCGATGGGCTGGTCGAAGGCGAACTTCCGACTCAGACTCCATCGAGCGCGAAAGCGACTGAGGCAGCGACTAGGAGGCGATGAACCCTTTTCGCAATCCCTCTCACAGCGAGCACCAAGGCCGGAGGAAGCCCGATGAAGACGACTGAAGACGAACTGCTCTTGCTCAGGGCACACAACCCCGTCCCAGAGCAGCACGATCCCCGATGGACCGATAGCCCCGAAGGCCGCGCTTTGTTCGCGCAGATCGCGGAGAACATGTCAGGGCAGCCTGCACGCCGGCGGCCCCGGTGGCGTCGTCCGATCGTGACGATTCCTATGGTCGCCGCGTTCAGCGCCAGTGCTCTGCTATTCGCATCGGCGATAGCGCGCGACAAGGTCGTGTCTGTCTCAGCTGAGGCGGCGCTGGCCGACCCGTCAGGCGTCGAGCGACAGCTTGCCAACGAGGGCATCCAGGCTGAGGTTCGAGTCGTTCCCGTGAACGACTTCCTCGCCGGCAAATGGTTCCACCTGTATTTCGGTCCCGAGGCCGTCGTCGATTCAGAAACCCTTGCGCTCCTCAAGTCCTATGTCGGCGAGATCGACTATCGCTACGAATCCGTCGCCGAACACTGCGGACCAACCGCGGCCCTCTGCGAGCGGACGTCAATCCTCGAGATCCCCGGCTCCGTAACGGGGCCGATCACTTTGGTCGTCGGGCGCGCTGCGCGGCCCGGCGAGGAGTACTGGGCGCGCAACATCGACTGGAGCAACGAGCTTGCGCCGAGCGGAGCCTTCTATTGCCACAGGCTCGAGGGCAGAACTCCCACCGAGGCGGCCACTCTGCTGCAGGAGCTGGGCTACAGGGTCCTCTGGGTACACGAAGAGGGGAATACGAGCGACGAGGTCACGTTGCCTCCGCCCGGGGCGGAGATCACGTTCGCAATGTTCCGCGCGCCCGACGTCGTAGACATCAGGACTGCGCGGCCCCCGTCTGCAGAGCGCTACAAGGAGGCGAGCGGGACACCGTCGCAGCGGTATCCACGCAGCTCGGCGCCGTGGGCACCCGATTGCTAGCTTGGTCAATAGTCCGGCCCCCGAGCAAAGAGCCGGTCGTGACGTAACTTGGAAGTATGGCGAGGACGAACCTGCAGCGGACCGCGGCGGCGGTGGCCGGTATGAGCCTGGCGCTCGCGGCGTGCTCGCCGGCCCCGGGCGGCGAGAGCCGGCAGGCGTGCACCTGGACCATCGGGGTCATGGGAGCCCTCGAAGGCGACTTCGTCGAGCTCGGCGCTGGACCGGCCAGGGGGACAGAGATCGCGGTCGACCTCGCCAATGAAGACGGCGAGCTGGCCTGCACCCTCGAGGTGCACTCCGAGAACACCGACGCCGATCCCAAGGTGGCGCCGGCGAGCGCGCGGAGGCTCGTGGAGGACGAGGACCTGATCGCGTGCGTGTGCGGCTACTTCTCGAGGGAGACGGTTGCCACCGGCGACGTGTTCGAGCAGGGCGGCGTCGCGATGCTCTCCACTGCCGAGGAATCCAGCATGCGAGAACGCGGCTTTGGCACGTGGTTCCGCCTCGTCGCTCCCGTCGACCGGCAGGCGACGGCGACGGGGATCTACATCCGACGGGTCTACGAGCCGCGGCGCGTCGCGATCGTGACGCCGGCCGCCAAGCTGCCCTACGCGGAAGACGTCGCAGACCACGTCCGCGCGGCGCTGCGGTGGCGCTTCCAAGGCCCCCTCATCCGGCTCAACCCCGAAGAAAGCGGCGTCGACGACGCCGCCCGG
>JALZBR010000188.1 GCA_030863485.1 Actinomycetota bacterium | reverse complement strand
GGTACAGGTACAGGTACAGGTACAGGTACAGGTACAGGCACTGGCACTGGCACTGGCACTGGCACTGGGACTGGGACGGGGCCTGCGACCGAGACGTCTACCCCTGAACCGGCGACCGGTACGGGAGCCGAGACTGGACCGGCCGAGCAGACGGGAAAGTAGCTCGTGCGGCCACCATGCCTACCACGAGGCTGGTCGCGCCTAGGTAGAGGCGTTCGCCGCTCGCGATCCCGGCACGGAGTAACGAGCCCCTCCTGCCGCAAGGAGGACTGCGGCGATCACCCACGCCCCGTGAAGAAACCAGGTGGCTGCTGAGTAGGTCTGATAGTCGGGTAGCAACGTGGCGGCCAGTCGGTAAGGGAGGCTCCTCGTCGTGTGGAAATCCACCGCCAGGGTAATGCGGCCCGACCAACCGTCGGCAAGCAGCCAAGCATAGTTAGCGACCCCCATCGCGCCCATCGCCGCCAGGGCGATGAACCTTCCTCGTGCCTGGCTCGCCCACCATGCGATCAACACGACGGCAGCCGGCAGGACGACCACGACCTGGCGACCCGGCCACCACCAGCCATGCATCGTAAGAGCCACGAACGAGGCGGTAAGCCACCCCACGGCCAGCGGCACAACCAGCGCTGCCGATCGCGGTGGCCGCAGCCGGACAAGCGCAGCCAAGGCTGGAATCACGAGGATCCAGGCGGGCTGCCACGCGCCCAGACCAAACGTCCGGTCTACCAGAAGGCCAATCAGCCGGGTGCTCCTGCCCACCACATTCGGGTCGCGCCCGACGACGCTCAGCTGCCCTGCGTCTGCGAAGTGGGATCCCGCCGCATATGGAGTGACGCCGCCGTACCAGGCGAGGTGGCCGACGAGAAATGCCGCCGCCGCGATCGCAAGAGCTCCGGCGAGAAACGCGAGCTCGGGCATGCGCCCCTCTTTCCGGAGCCTCAACAGACCCAGGATCGCAAGAGCCGCGGCTACCGGGACGAACTTGATGCTCAGCCACGGCAGGACTACGACGCTCGCGCCTAGGGCGACGAGCTCGGCCGGCCGTAGAGCTCCCGTCAAGCACGCTACACCCACGATGAAGGCGAGGGCGGCGGGGACCTCGGGGTAGACCTGGCTCCCGTAAATCGCCAAGGGGGCAGAAGCCGCGAAGACCCCAACCGCCACGGCAGCTGAGAGCGCCGGGACGCCGAACCGCCTGACGGCGACCCACAGCGTCACTGCCGCGAGGCCTCCTGCCAACACCGCCAACCCAAGCTTTGCTGCGAACCACCCCCCGAGCGAGACCGGCAAGGCAAGGAGCAACGGCAGCAGGGGGTCGTGAGGGCTCACCATCCGACCCCCGCTGAGGAGCTTGGCCTGGGGCGCCAGACGGATCTCGTGGAACGGACGGTACCGCTCGGAAGCGTGCTCGTCGGCGATGTCGAGGGAGCGATCCTCGGCCACGCTTATGGCCGTCAATAGGTATTGAGGCTCATCACCCGTAGTGCGTGCGAGGTGAGAGCTTCGTATCGGAGTGGCGAGGCCCGCGGCCAGCGTTCCGATGAATGCAACGGCGAGCAGGGCCCGCCACAGCGCTGACCCCCCGGCGCCGGCATGCCCGCGGCTCACCTAGGTATCTCCGCCCTCCTCACGACGAGAAGCCACGTAAGCACACCGGATACGGCGACGAGAAGCAGCGCGGCGACGCTTGCATCCGCGAGGAAGGCATCCTCGGTCGCGGTCCATATCTTGGTAGCAAGCGTCTGAAAGCCGGCGGGCGCAAGCAGCAACGTTGCCGGGAGCTCCTTCATGGTCGAGAGGAGGACGAGGCCTGCCCCCGCCCCGAGGCCCGGCAGCATGAGCGGCAGCTCCAACCGCGTGAACCGCCGCCAGGGCCCCGCTTGCAATACCCGTGCCGCCTCCTCGAGCTGGTCGGGGACGCTTGCAACCGCAATCTGAGCTGCCCTTAGCCCGTGGGCTCCGAAGTGGATCATGTATCCGACGAGAAGAAGGGGGAGGGTCTGGTAGAGGGCCCCCAGCGGGGAGGGCGAGCGCAGGGTCCAGAAGACGAGAGCAAGAGCGATGGAGAGCCCGGGCAAGGCGAACCCGGCCACGATGATCGCGTTTGCGAGCGACCCAATCAGCTTGCGGTGCCTGACCGTCAGATAGGCGACCGGCAGCACCGCGAGGACGGTGAGGACGGCGGTGATGATGCTGATGCCACCCGTGTTCAGCGCGGGCACCACCAGCTGTCCCAGGCCCGTCACGATCGCTCCGGGGCGCGCCGAGCCCCCCAGAAGTCCACGTACTGCCCAAAACGAGAGGACGCCGATCGGAGCGAGAAGGGCAAGGCCCACGAGCAGGACGATGCAGGCAAGGGCCGGCGCCTTCCACGCACCCAGGCGGTGTTGCAATCCACGGACGTCCCGGCGTCCCTTCCCTACGGACGGACCTCTCGTAATCGTCCGTTCCAGGACCACGACCAACAGGGCCAGAATCCCGAGCTGGAGGCTCTGCGCGAGCGAGGTCGGCTGATCGAAGAGTCTCCGCGCGTAGATGGACCGTGTAAGGGTGTCGTAGCGCAGCAGCTGGACCGCCCCGAAGTCGCTGATCACGTAGAGAAAGGCAAGGAGCGTTCCCGCCAGGATCGCCGGCCTCACCTCGGGCAGTACGATCCTTCGAGCGACCGAGGCCGGGCGGTGCCCGAGCGTTCTCCCCGCCTCCTCCAGGGAAGGTGGTATCTGAGCAAGGCGAGCCGCAACCGGCAGATACACGTACGGGTACGTCAACAGGGTCAAGAGCACAAAGGCCGGCACGAGCCCGCGCACTTGCGGCAGGGTCCGAACGCCGGCAGGCGCGAGAGCCGTGGCCACGAGGCCTCCCGGGGCGAACGCCGCGATGAAGGCAGTTGCCGCTATGAAGGATGGGATGACGAGCGGCAGGGGAAGCACCACCCGCCAAAGACGTCGCCCGGGAAGGTCGGTTCTGACCGCCACCCATCCGGCCGCCGACCCGACGACACAGGCGCCGGCCGACACCAGCACCGCCAGCAACAGCGTTCTCCCCAGCGCCCCGACCGCGTCGGCTTTTGTAATGGAAGACCAGAACTCGCGGGGTGCACCCAGGTTTCGGATGACGAGGTAACCAAAGGGCGCAGCGAAGATCGCAGCTGTGGCAGCCGATCCGAGCGTAATAAGCGACGCCCGGGACATGTGCCGGCGAGAGGCGCGGCCTTGGGGCGGAGCCTCCGTCCGAATCACCGCTCGAGGCCGCTTTCCGCGATCATCTCGGTTGTTTCCTTGAGGTCGTTAGCAGAGTCCCGGAAGTGGTAGGCGCGAAGGTTGAGGGTCTCCAGGGGCGGAAGGTCCTCCAGCGGCTCGACCCCTACGGCCAGGGGATACTCGAACGTCTCGTTCCGGAAGTACTCCTGCGCCTCACGATCCAAAAGGTAGTCGATGAAGCGCCGCGCCTGATCCTTCTGGGTCGAGGAGGTCAGGATCGCCGCGGGGGACACCAGCAGCAACGAGCCGATATCTCCGTTGCGGAAGAAGTGGTTGCGTATGGGCAAGCTCGGGTCCTCGTCGAGGAAACGGAGCGCGTAGTAATGGTTCACCAAGCCGAACCTGATCTCTCCGCGCCCGACCGCCTCGACTATCGCATTGTTGTTCGCATAGGTGGCGGACTGGTTCTCGGCGAGACCCCTGAGGAACGCTCTCGTCCGATCCTCACCTAAAAGCGAGCGCATGGCCGTCACGAAGTCCTGGAAGGAAGCGTTGGTCGGCGCTACCCCGACCTGGCCGCGATACTTCGGCTGGGTGACCTCCAGGACCGATCGCGGCAGTTCCGACTCCGGAGCCAGGTCTCGGTTGTAGACGAGGACCCTTACCCGTGCAGTTGTTCCCACCCATCGTCCTTCAGGATCCCGCGAGCCCGCGGAAACTCTCTCGAGGGCTTCCTTATCCAGCCTTCCCAGCAGGCCCTCGGCCGCGAGAAAGCCGGCGGGCCCGGGAGCCTGGGAGAGAAAGACGTCTGCAGTGCTTCGCCTCCCCTCCTCCGCCAGCAACAATGCTAGGTCGGACGAGTCGCCGTACCGGACGTCGATCGGGATATCGGTCTCCTTCGAGAACCGCTCCAGCAGCGGACCTACCAGGTTCTCGGTCCGTCCGGAGTAGATCGTCAGCCGCTCCTGTCCCTGGCCACACCCAGGTAGGAGGACGGCGAGGAAAAGCGCGCATAGGGTGATTGACGGCGCCTTCCATCGACGCCGCCTGCCGCTCACCGCGGGAGTCGCCCGGGTGAGAGTGTGGGTCAAGGCAGGATGGGCTTTCATAGGCCTCCCGAATTAGTTAGGTCAGCCTATGACAGAACGTTAGGTCCTTCAACGCTAGACAATTAGCCCACCTAACGTCGATGATGGCGCTCATGTTCGCCATCCACAGGCGGCGCGTGCCGGGCCTCCCGGCCTGGGGCGCGGGCATAGCGGCGGCAGTTGCTGCGGCGGCCGTCATCTCGGGACGTCTCGACACCGCGACTTTCGCCGAAACCTGGCGATCCATGCGCGGCGCCCCATGGATCGTTCTGGCCGTGCTGCTCGTCTATGGGGCCGCGTTCGTTATCAGAGCCCTGGTCTGGACAAGGGTGCTCCCCGCCCTTCGTTTTGGTCACGCTCTCGCAGCGATTCACCTCGCCCTGCTCGCCAATCACCTGCTCCCGATGCGCCTTGGAGAGGCACTACGCGTAGCAAGCGTCGTTCGTCGCCAAAGAATCCCGGTGGGCCCCGCGGCTGCGTCCACTCTTACGCTGAGGGCAGGAGACCTGCTGGCTCTCGCGGCCTTGCTCTGCGCCTTTGGCGCCCCGATCGCAGCGCCGCTGATGGACGGATCGCTCGGCATCCTCCTCGTTTGCCTGGCGACGGTCATCGTTGCCGGGACGTACTGGCTGGTCAGGCTTCGGGGAGCATATCGAGGGTCGATCAGGCTTCCGGGACTGGCTGCAATCTCCGGCTCCCTCGCGGCGTGGCTGGTCGAGGCCGTGGTTGTTTGGCAGGTTTCCGGGTGGGCGGGAGTCCAGCTTGATGCCGAGGAAGCCGTTCTGGTGACATGCGCGTCCATCCTCGCCCAGGTCGTGGCCATCGCTCCGGGAGGCTTCGGAACGTACGAGGCGGCCGCTTCCGGGATGCTCGTCACGCTCGGTACCCCACTCGGCTCGGCGCTGACGATCGCTCTCATCACGCACGCCTTAAAGACGGCCTACTCGTTTATGACCGGCGCAGTAGCAGCGTTTCTTCCCGCTCCCGGACTGTTCGGGCGCTTTCGCCTCGCCCCGGGACCTGCCTTCCGCCGGGCCGAACATCTCCTCGAACTCGGCAAGGACCACCCGGTCGTTCTCTTTTTTCCTGCGAGAAACGAGGAGAGGTCGGTCGGGCATGTGATCGGACGGGCGCCGGCTGAGGTCCTGGGGCACCGGGTTGAGTGCATCGTCGTCGACGATGCCTCTGAGGACTCGACGCGGGCGGAGGCTCTTCGAGCCGGCGCAACCGTCATCTCTCTCGACCGCTGGCAGGGGCTCGGAGCGGCAGTGCGGCGCGGATTGGCCGAGGGGGTCGCCCGGGGCGCGGCTGCTGTCGTGTTTTGCGACGCCGACGGGGAGTACGACCCCCACGAGCTCGAGCGGCTCGTCGCACCCATCCTTTCCGGCGACGCCGACTACGTCGTTGGATCCCGCTTCGGCGGGGAGCCGAGACGAATGCTGCCTCACCGGTTGGTCGGGAACCTGATCCTCACCCGAGCGCTCTCGTTTGTTGCGAGGCGCCGCCTCTCCGACGGACAAAGCGGTTACAGGGCCCTCTCTTATGGGGCGGCGTCGCGCGCCGAGATAGTCCACGACTTCAACTACGCGCAGGTGCTCACCCTGGACCTTCTCGCGAAGGGGTTTCGATACGAGGAGGTCCCGATCTCCTACCGCTTTCGCACGTCGGGCCGGTCGTTCGTTCGACTCCTCCCGTACCTGAAGACGGTGATGCCCGCCATCTATCGCGAGGTGAACGGCCTCGGCCGCCGGGGTGTCCGGCCCTTGGACCCAGCCCTGTCAGGGGGAGCCCGTTCAATCCTCGACGACGTGGGTCTCGAAGCGGCGCCTCGACTCCGCCCAGGACGCCTCGTCGAAAGTTCCGTCGCTCCTCAAGGCGTCTGCAGCCGCCCACGCCATGGCGAGGGCGTGGTGGGAGTTGTCGTGGGCGAAGAGGCCCTGGCGGCCGAACGTCACGACCCCCGCCTCGGACGCCCAACCCTCCAGCCTCCCCAACGCGTTCCGGTAGCCGCGGAGGTAGATGGGGTACGCGTTAGCGACCCTCTTCACCTCGCACGCGACCGGCCGGGCGGGAGGCAGAGCCGTCTTGGCTAGGGTTTTCAGTACGAGGCCTGCGAGCGTCTCGTCCGCAGCGCTCCACAGTTCGTCTTGCCTGCTGCAGGGGATCTCTGCGCAAAGCACGGTAACGTCCCCAGGATCGTTGCCGTCGCGGTAGTTCGCGGGCTCGGAAATGCGCGTGACGGGGGTGTCCGGTCCTGGGAGGTAGTGCGCGTCGTAAGGGGTGTAAGGACGCTGCGCCACCACGAGGTACACGAGAAGCATCGACCTGAAGTGCAGCGATGTTGCGGCGTCCAGCACGGGAGCCGCCGGCGACGGCTCCGCGAGCCTGGCGAGTACCGGCAGCGGGATCGTCGACCAGAGCATCCGGCTATCGACGCGCCCGCCCCCCGAAGTCCATGCCTGGAAGCCCTGGCGCGAGTGGACGATCCTCTCGACCGAGGAGCGGAGCCTTATCTGGGCGCCGGCGTCGCTCGCGGCGTCCGCAAGGGCTTCAGCAATCTGGCCAAAGCCGCGGCGGGGGTAGTAGAAGTGAGAGCCGGGCAGCACCCCCTTCCCGAGGGCCATGCTCCTGAGGAGGTTTCCCGCCGACCGGCTGCTCACCCGCCTCCTCGCCTGGTCGGCGTCGATCTCCTCGGGCTCGACCCCCCACAACTTTCTCGCATAGGGGAAGTAGAAGCGCTCGCACATAGTCGGCCCCAACCACCCTCGGAGGACATCGGCAAAAGAGTCGCCCGCGGTCTTGCGAGCCCACGAAGACGCGGCGTCGCGAGCAGCCGCGAGGGCAAACCCCGGTGGGAGGTTCCGAAGCAGGTTGGCGGGGCGCAGCGGAAACCCTATCCACCTACCTTCGAGACGTATCCGTCCGTTGCGCCGCCTCAGCTGGAGGTCGCTCCCCATGAGCGCGCGCAGCTCGGCAAGGATCGCCGGGTCTGTCGAAGGGTGCAGGCGGTGGCTGCCATGGTCCACCCGAACTCCCGCAACGGCGAAGCTTGCCGCCAACCCCCCTACGTGGCCTTCACGCTCCAGCACGACGACGTCCAGGCCAGCGCGCCTCGCCATGAGGGCCGCGCCTAGCCCTGCCGGCCCCGCCCCAAGTACGAGCAGGTCGGTTGAGGTGGCGCGAGCAGCAGCTTCGCGGGATGAACGGCCAAGTTGTAGGTCCAATTGAAGCTTGATCTTAGACGCGCCTGATAAGAGGGCTTTGGGCCGACTATTATCACTTTCATGCTTGAGACGGCCGTGTCGGCTCTGCTCGCAGAGGGACTGCGCAAGTCCTTCGGAACCGTCGTTGCGGTAGACGGCGTCGACCTCGAGATTGGGCCGGGTCAGATCGTGGCTCTCGTGGGCCCGAGCGGATCGGGAAAGAGCACGATCCTCAGGATGATCGCCGGGCTTACCGAGCCGGATGAAGGGACGATCGAGATCGGGGGCAAGGAGTGCTCCCGCGTCCCCCCCGAGGCTAGGGGAGTCGGCTTCGTCTTCCAGGATTGCGCACTGTTCCCACACCTGAACGTGGCGGGTAACGTCGGTTTCGGCCTTGCCGGCCTTCCCCGATCGGAGCGGGCCAAGCGCGTGGAGGAGGTCCTGCAGATGGTCGGCCTGGACGACCTTGCCGGCCGCCTGCCACATCAGCTCTCGGGTGGGCAGGCGCAGAGGGTCGCCCTTGCTCGTGCGCTCGCTCCCCGGCCGTCGCTGCTGCTGCTGGATGAGCCTTTCAGCAACCTCGATCCGCAGCTTCGGAGGCGCGTCAGGCATGAGGTGCTCTCGGTCCTCAGGGCGTCGGGCTCTGCAGCGTTATGGGTCACTCACGACCACGAAGAGGGCCTGATAGTGGCCGACAGGGTCACGGTCATGGACAAGGGAGTCGTTCGCCAGTGCGGCACGCCCGCAGAGATTTGGA
This sequence comes from Actinomycetota bacterium, assembly GCA_030863485.1. Next base: position 1,622 of record JALZBR010000188.1, on the reverse strand, counting down.
GAAGTCCCGCCGATGCTTGGGTTGCGGGCTTCATCGGCCACGGCGACCTCGTTCCCGGCCGGGTTGAGCAGGGAGTAGTTCGGACCGAGCTCGGAGACGTGCCGGCGGAAGAGCTTGCGGAGGGCTCGGCCGCCCTCGTTCTCGTGCGAGCCCACGACATCGCCCTCAGCGCAGAGGGCGCGCCGGGGGTGATCGTTCGGCGCCACTTCAGCGGGAACGACAACGTCTACTGCGTTCAGCTGCGCGACGGCCGGCTGGTCCACCTTCGGCAGCCTGCGGAGGTGGAGCTGAGGCGCGGCCAGGACGTGGCGGTGAGGATCGCCTCGGATCGGCTATCCGTCTACGACGCGCGCGCTCTCCTCGGGCAGAGCTAGCTAGCTCGCCCGCTTCACCCAGAGGTTGTCGGCAAGCGTCGCGCCCAAAGAAGCGGACTTGCCATCCACGCTGAGGGTCCGTGTGCCGTCTGGGCCGACGACGGTCACTCCGATATTGGCGCCCGGCATCAAGCCGTGGTCCTCGAAGTACTTGAGGACGCCGGTCGCCAGCTCTACGTCCTCGGTGAGCAGGCTCAGCGTTCCCTGCTCGCCCTCGGCCAGGTCGGTGAGCGGCACCAGCTCGGAGCGCTCGTAAGGGGCCTTCACCCCGGGTATCGGGTTCCCGTGAGGGCAGGTTGAGGCCCCGGTCTTCTCGAGTATCTTTTGCTCGACCTCGGGAGAGATGACGTGCTCCCAGGCATGGGCCTCCTCGTGGGCCCGGTGCCAGGGAATGCCCAAGATGTCGGTGAGCAGCCTTTCGGCGAGACGGTGACGGCGCACGAGAGGACTCGCCAGCTCCCTGCCCTTTAGGGTGAGGCGGATCTTCCGCCCCTCCATCTCGATCAGGCCTTCCTTCGCCAACCGTCCCACAGCCTGGGACACGGTGGCCGCGGTCACCCCCATCCGCTCCGCGATGCGCGCCTGGAGGATGGTGGCGCCTTCTTCCTCCATCTCGAAGATCGCCTCCAGGTAGTCCTGAGCTCCGTGAGGGATCGGTGCCGTCATCCTCTGAGTACTATAGTCGCTGGTCGTGAGCGTCTCGAAGAGCAAGCGGAGGGTGCTGCTCCTGGATGGGCACTCCCTCGCTTACCGAGCGTTCTATGCGCTGCCGCCCGACCTGCGCACCTCCACCGGCCAGCCCACAAACGCGGTTTACGGGTTCACCGGGATGCTCGTCAAGGCTCTTCAGGACCACAAGACGCGCCATATAGCGGCGGCCTTCGACAAGGGCGCTCCCACCGAACGAGTGGAGATACGACCGGAGTACAAAGCCCAGAGAACGTCGGCCCCCGACGAGTTCCGACAGCAGGTGGGTCTAATCCACGAGGTCTTGAGCGTACTCGGCATCCGAATCTACGAGATCCCAAATGTCGAAGCCGACGACATCATCGCGATCATCGCCGAGCGGCTCGCCCAGGACGGCGTCCAGGTCATCATCCTCACTGCCGATCGCGACTTCTTTCAGGTCGTGGGGCCGAACATCACCGTAGTCATGAACAGGCGTGGGATGTCCGAGACGGTCGTGTACGACGAGGCCGCCGTGCGAGAGCGCTATGGGTTCGGACCAGAGAGGTACCTGGATTACGC
>JALZBR010000169.1 GCA_030863485.1 Actinomycetota bacterium | reverse complement strand
ACCCAGGTCCAGCGGGGCGACTCCCGGTTCGGTGCGAGGTAATAGAAGATCGAGAACAAGATCACCACCGCGGCAACGCTCAGCGCGATCCCGATGACCTTGAATATCGTTTCTTCGCCGAAGGTGAAGAATGGAGATGGGAAGGCTCCGAGCAGAACGGTGGCGATGATCAAAACCAGAGCGATCGCGCGTTTCCCGATGAACTTGCGGTCAGAGGGCACGTCGTAAGCGATGTTGAGACCGGATTGCATCGCCACCATGCCCGACGAAGCCGACCACAACGCTGCCGCGATACCGCCGATCGCGGCGACGAGAGATGCTCCCTGCGCTGGCTTCTCTGCATTCTTCAGCGCGTCGACGACGAACTCCCCGGCCTGGGACGGAAGGGCGTTCTGAATGGAATTCGTTAGACCTTGGGAATCGATGGTCAAGAGGTCATAGATCCCGATGACCGCGATCAAAGCCGGGAACAGCGCAAGGAAGAAGTAATAGGCCATCCCTGCCGCCGCCAGGGTCACCCGGTCTTCTTTGATCTCCTTCAGTGTCCGTTTGACCGTTGCCTTCCAGTCGGAGCCCTCTAGCTCGAGCGGGGATTCGGGGCCGGGGCCTCCCTTGGTCTGGCTCGGGACCTGGCCCTCCGGCATGTCCGAGTCCGAAGCCCGCGGCCGCGTGGTCGACGGCGTCGAGGGCGAGGTCGGTGGCGTCATGGTCGGTGTGTACCCCGTCCTTTTGTCCTCACGCAGCCTCTTGATGACGATCCAAGTTACGAAGACCTTTGCCAGTAGCTTGACGATGCCGTTCATGGGCCTGGGAATACCCTCGCCATCGACCGTCTAAGCAGCGAGCGGGAGCTTCAGAGCCTGTCGGCAACCAGCTCGGCCACCTGGACCGTATTGAGAGCCGCACCCTTCCTGAGGTTGTCGGCGACGCAGAACAGCTCGAGCCCTCGGTCGTTGAATTGGTCGCGACGGATGCGCCCCACGAAGCAGGGGTTGCGCCCGGCCGCCTCCAGGGGGGTGGGGTAGACGCCGTTGGCCGGATCGTCCTGGACCTCGACGCCGGGAGCAGACTCGAGGATCGAACGCGCCTCCTCCGGCCCCAGCGGTTCGGCGAACTCGGCATGGACCGCCACTCCATGGCCCACCATCACAGGGACCCGCACGCAGGTCGCAGTGACGGGCAGATCCGGGAGGTCCATGATCTTGCGGGTCTCGCGACAGAGCTTCAGCTCCTCGCTCGTGTAGCCATCCTCCTTGACCGACCCGCAGGCGGGGAGCACGTTCATCGCGATCGGATGACGGAACTCCTTGCCTGCCTCCAGAACGTTGCGAGCGGTTCCCTGTCTGACTTCGTCGGGCTCCTTGGCGGCGATCTCTGTCTGGTCCCAGAGCTCGTCCACGCCGTACTTGCCGGCTCCCGAGACAGCCTGGTACGAGGCGAGGATCAACCGCTGTACCTGCGCCTTCCTGTGCAAGGCGGCAATGGGGACGACCATCGCGAGTGTCGTGCAATTGGGGCTGGCGATGACCCCCTTGGGTCGACTGGTCGCGGCCTCGGGGTTCACCTCCGGCACGACCAGGGGAACCTCGGGATCCATCCGGAAGGCGGCCGAGTTGTCCACCACGAGCGCACCGGCCGCGGTGGCCACAGGCGCCCACTCCAGCGAGACCTCGTCTGGGACATCGAAAAGAGCTAGATCGTCCGCCTGGAAGACCTCGGGAGAAAGCACCTGGATCTCGAGCTGAGAACCCCGGAAAGAGATCGTCCTTCCGGCCGACCTCGGCGACGCCACCGCTATGACCTCGCTGGCGAGATCGTCACGCTCCTCCAGGATGCGCAGCATCTCGGCACCAACGGCCCCCGTGGCTCCCACAAGCACCAGCCTCACGACGAACCACCGTGGGGCCGGACCGCCCGCAGTTGATCGGTCACGGTGTCGGGGTGCGTTTCCCGCAGGACGACGTCCTCGGACAAACTGAATCTGTCGTGGATCGTCCGGACGGCCCGTTCGACCTCCGAGGCCCGGATGACGCACGAGACCCGGATGGACGATGTCGAGATGATCTCGATGTTGATACCGGCATCGGCCAGGGCGTCGAACATGTCCGCCGCGACCCCCGGATGGGTCTTCATCCCGGCCCCCACCAGTGACACCTTTGCGATGTCACGATCCATCTCGTAACCGCTCGCCTGGATCTCTTTTGCGGTAGCACTCAGGACTTTGTCGGCGCGCTGCAGATCATCGTTGGGGACCGTGAAGGAGATATCCGTCCGTCCGTCCGCCGAGACGTTCTGCACGATCATGTCGATGTTGATGCTCTCGGATGCTAGAGGCCGAAAGACGCGCGCCGCTATGCCGGGCTGATCCGGGACGCCGAAGACAGTGACCTTCGCTTCCGAAGTGTCGTGGGCGACGCCGGAGATAATCGCCTGCTCCATGCGCTCGTCCTCCTCCTTTATCCACGTGCCCTCCGTGTCTTTGAACGAGGAACGCACGTGGAGTAGTACGCCGTAATTGCGAGCGTATTCGACCGAGCGAAGCATCAATACCTTCGCGCCCGATGCAGCGAGCTCGAGCATCTCTTCGTGCGAGACCGCATGAAGCTTCCGGGCGTTGGGCACGAGGCGAGGATCGGCGGTGAAGACCCCGTCGACATCCGTGAAGATCTCGCAGACGTCCGCCTTCAGGGCGGCGGCTAGAGCGACGGCCGTCGTGTCGGACCCGCCTCGTCCCAACGTCGTGACGTCGAAGTTAGTCGACACGCCCTGGAAGCCGGCGACTATCACTATCTTTCCCGCGTCCAGAGCTTCGAGGACGCGCCGCGCCCGCACCTCAACGATTCGGGCTTTGCCGTGGGCCGTGTCGGTGACGATGCCGGCCTGGGATCCGGTAAACGAAACGGCCTCCCGTCCCAGGTCGATGATCGCCATCGACAACAACGCCATCGAGATCCTCTCTCCCGCCGTTAGGAGCATGTCGAGCTCCCGCGCGTGGGGGGCCGGGGAGATCTGGGACGCGAGATCGAGGAGCTCGTCGGTCGACTGGTTCATCGCGGAAACGACGACGCAGACCTTCTGGCCGGACTCAGCAGCTTCGACCACCCGACGGGCGACACGCTTGAGACGTTCGGCATCACCTACCGAGGTGCCGCCGTACTTCTGGACAACGAGAGCCATCAACCCAACCTAACGGCTGGGACGGCCGGACTGCGATCAAAGCGAAGGGACGAATCCCGCCGCGGACTGCGAGGAGATACTCCGGGCCTACCCGCAGTGAAGAGCGGTGCCGCCTCCTTGGCCCTGACCAGGGTGCTCCTCGGGACAGTCCCGGCCCTTCTCCGGTTGAGGATCGGTGTGCACCGGTGGAGGCTCGTCGTTCTTTGCCTGGTCGGGATGCTCCGGCGTCGTCCTCGGCGTGTCGTTCGGGGGGTCGCTCGGAGGATTACTCGGAGTGTCGCTCGGGGGCGTCTCCTCGTCGGGACCACCGGCCCCGTTGGATTCATCGGAAGGAGGGGCGCCGTTTCGTCGGGGCCGCCGGACCACACTTCCCAGGACCTCGTTCGGATCGCGGCGTTTGCCGTTGTCCTTGCCCGCGCTGTCCTTCTTCCCGGCCCGGTCTCCGTTGCGGTCCTTCCCGTCCTTAACGCCTTTAACGTCCTTTGCATCTCTCTTGTCGTCCACTTTGGCATCCCGGTCGCGATGCTTCAGGTCCGCTGACACGGCCAACCCGTCCGCGACTTCATCCGGCTCCCCGGCCACGATCGTTCCGTCGCCCGCCTCCGGCGTCGGCCTGGTGAGAGCGGCGGGGGGCGCGAACAGGCTCGCGATCACCACGGATGCGGCCCCCACGGAAGCAACTCCGGGAGCGACGGTGCTCGAGCCCGTGCGAGCGGCCCACGCGGCAGTCTTTCGGAAGAACCGAGCCGCAAACCCGAGTCCGACGAGGGCCGCAAGAGGAACCCTGCGAGGAACGGTCTGCAAGAACGCTTCGACGATCTCGGGGTCGAACTGCTCGCCCGACGCGCGCTCGATCTCGGCCAGTGCCTGGTTACGACTCATGCTCGGCCGGTAAGGCCGAGTGGAAGTCATCGCGTCGTAAGCGTCGGCAACCGCGATGATCCGAGCGAAAAGCGGGATGTCCTTACCGGCCAGACCGTCCGGATAGCCGTTGCCGTCCCATCGCTCGTGGTGATGGCGAACGCTGGAGACGATCTTTCCATTGCTTACACCTGCGACCATCCACGCCCCGACGGCAGAGTGCTCCTGGACGATCAGTTGCTCGTCGATCGTCAGCCGATCAGGCTTGCGAAGGATCCGATTCGGGACGCGGATCTTGCCGACGTCGTGCAGGGACGCGGCCGTTCGAAGCTCCGCGAGCTCGTCGTCAGACAGGTTCAGGCCCGCGGCCGTCTGTGCGACCAGCTCCTCGACGCGCGTCGAATGCCCGTGTGTGTACGGGTCCTTGGTCTCGAGCGCTACAGCAAGATCGTGAAGGATCTTCAGACGCTGCTCTTTGGTCATCGGCATCCGCCGAAGGGGCTTGCCGCCCTGATCCAGGCCGAGCACCTCGGCGCCTTCTTCGATGTGCTGCTCGGCCCGGCGCCTGCGGACGAAGCTCCAGATCATCAACTCGCCGAAACAAAGGTCCATGGATTCCGGACGACGGCGCCACAAATAGGAACCCGTGATGGCGGCGGCCAACGAAAAACCTCCGCCGACGGCCAGGGCAACAAGCATGGGCGTTCCCGTCCGCACCGACATAGCGACGCCGATCACGATCAAGAGAGGAAGGGCAACGACGGCCGCGGTCGCGGCAACGCAATATCCGAAATATCGCTCGATGCTCGACCGGATCATCGCCATGAAATCCGCATCCCCCTGGTCGCCCTGTTTTAAACTACGGCCTGCACTTGTACGCCTACCCTACGTAAGGAAAGCCTCTCCGTCCACTCCGGTGGGGTATTTGTCCAAATTATCCCTATTTTTGGCAACTACCTGTCCCACTATACGGCGGCCGCCCGCGGTCTCTACTCCAAAATGCTCCGGCGGCCCTCGAGTGCCCGCCCCAACGTGACCTCGTCCGCGTACTCCAGATCACCTCCGACGGGGAGCCCGCTCGCAAGCCGGCTGACCGTCACCCCCAGCGGAGACAGCAAACGGCCCAGGTACATCGCCGTCGCCTCCCCTTCGGTGTTCGGGTTTGTCGCAACGATGACCTCCTTTACCTCTGAGTGCTCGGCGGGGGGGCGTTGCAAGCGCTCGAGCAGCTCGGCAATGCGCAGATCATCGGGGCCGATGCCCTCGATCGGAGATATCGCTCCCTGGAGCACGTGATACAGACCCCCGAACTCGCGAGTCCTCTCGACTGCAACGATGTCCGGCGGTTCCTGAACGACGCAGACGATCGAGGAGTCGCGCCGGGGACTCCTGCAGAACTCACATACGTCCTGATCCGACACGTTGAAACAGACCCGACACAGTCGTACACGCTCCCTCACCTCGAGGATGGCCGCCGACAGTCGTTGCGCGTCGTCGCGCGAAGTCTTGAGGAGGTGGAACGCGACTCGTTGCGCGCTCTTGGGACCGATTCCCGGGAGCCGAGATAGCTCGTCGATAAGGCGCTGAAGCGGACCCGCCAGCATCTAAGAAGGACCCCAGAGAAATCCGTTCACTACATCCCGGGCAGGCCCAACCCGCCCATGCCCCCACCAAGGGGACCCAAAGCTTCTTGTTGTGCCTCGCGCGCTTTGTTTAGAGCGTCGTTGACCGCGGCCGTGACTGTGTCCGAGAGCATCTCGATGTCGTCTTGATCTGGTTCGCCCTCGAAGATGTTGGGATCGATAACGATCGCCTGCACGTGCTGGTCTCCGGTGACCGTGGCCCGCACGGCACCGCCCCCAGCGGTCCCTTCAAACTCGGCCTCGGCAAGCTCCGCCTGGGCCTTTTGCATCTCCTGGGCCATCTTCTGAGCCTGCTTCATCATCCGTTGCATGTCTCTGCTCATACGTCACCGTCCGATCTTGCGTGCTGGGCTTGGGAGTCCTTTAAGGAGTGTGCGCTCAGGATCTCTGTTTCTCTTCGATGATCTCTGCCGACAACCCCTGTTTGACGAGCTCGACTGGGTCCTGCACCTGATCCGCCGGCGCGGCAGTTGCCACATCCTCTACGTCATCCACTGCGGTTGACTGTCCAGCGTCGGGGGCCGTGCGCGAGACGAAGGCGAGCTGGAGGGTTATCCCCAAAGCCGCATGCAGGGAAGCCTGGAGCGCCTCCTTGTTGCGCTGATCCTCCATAGACGACTTGTGGAAGTCGGATTGGACCTCGACCTGAAGAGTCGATCCGTCAAAGGCGACCGCGCGCGAAGGGCTCAGCAAGCCCCACACGCGCTTGCTCCTCTTGTTCACTTCCTTGAGAGTGGCCGGCCACGCATCTTTGACGTGGGCCAGCCCGATCTCGGCCGGCACCGACGCAGGCGGCTGCGGCTCGGGGGCCTCTACGCCGGTCGGGGCTGCAACGACCTCCCTGGGGCCAGCCGGCTCTGCCGACGGAGACGGAGCAACCTTGCGTTCCTCGGTGGGCGCGGGTCGGGGGGCCGCAGCCACAGGCTCATCTGCCTGCGGAGCACTCGGGGCCGGCGCCAAAGGCGCTGCGGGCGACGGGCTCGACGCTCCCGGGGATGGAACCGCCCCAGGCTGGGCCGCGATGCCGATCCGACGCTCGAGCCGTTCGATCCTTCCCAGCAGCCCGGTCGCCGAGGGATCCGTCTCGGGAGCTGCCGCGCGCACGAGGGCGACTTCCAGCAGGAGACGGTGCTCGGGCGAGTTGCGCATCTCGGTGACGGCCTTGGACACGAGGTCCAGCGTCCGCAGAAGAGAAGCCGCAGTGAACTTCTCGCTCTGGGCGCGCAGCAATGAGGCGTCTTCTTCGCTCTCATCCAGAAGGCTCTCGGCGTTCGGGGCGGTCTTGAGAAGTAGCAAGGAGCGCGCATGGCCCACGACGTTCAACGCAAGCTGTCGGATGTCGACGCCCTGAGACACGAGCTGATGAAGAGTCTGGAACAACGAGGCGATCTCGCCTGCGGCAATCGCATCGAAGAGCTCGCCGATGGCGTCCTCTGCGCGCATACCCAAGAGGCCCTCGACGTCCTCCTCGGTGACCCGTCCCCCCAGGCTCGACAACTGGTCGAGCACGGACAAGGCGTCTCGAACGCTTCCCTCGGAATGCCGGGCCACGATCGCAAGCGCACCCGGGTCTACCTCGATCTCCTCCATCTTTGCGATCTGATCGAGGTGATGCGTCAGGACATCGCTGGATACGCGTCGGAAGTCAAAGCGTTGAGTACGCGAGACGATCGTCGGCAGCACCTTGTGGGCTTCGGTCGTGGCAAGGACGAACACGACGTGCGGAGGCGGTTCCTCGAGGGTCTTCAGGAGCGCGTTGAACGCCGCCGTCGAGAGCATGTGGACCTCGTCGATCACATACACCTTGCGGTGCCCTCCCGCCGTCGCGAGGGGGACGCCGGCGAGGATCTCTCGCGTCTCGTCTACTTTCGAGTGGGAGGCCGCGTCCATCTCGATGACGTCGAGAGACGACCCCTCCGCGATCGCGAGACACGAGTCACACGTGCCGCACGGGCTTGGCGTTGGTCCGTTAACGCAATTCAACGCCTTTGCGAGGATGCGTGCCGTGCTCGTCTTGCCCGTGCCGCGGGGTCCCGTGAACAGATAAGCATGGGCCACGCGATCCTCGGAGATCGCGTTCGCGATCGTCTGTGAGACGTGCTCTTGACCGAGTATGTCCGAGAAGGTCTGGGGACGGTATTTGCGATATAGGGAGAGGTAGGCCACGACCCGCATCCTAGTCCGCCCCTGCGACGAGGTCGGTTGGTCGTTCGCCCCTCAGTAGCCTCGCCACATGGTCGCGAAAAAGGCCGTGCACCTCGTCTTGGACTTGCGAATCGTCGGCGCTATCCCCGGTAGCCGGCTCCGGTCGGGCGACCCTGCGGCACACGAGGTACACCGCTTACGGCTGCTCCCTTCCGGGCCTGACCGGGTTCACGGCTCCAGGTCGCGCAGGACCCGACCATCAACACTGCTTGCCGGGGGCGATCCGGCTGTTCACAAGCCGCAGACGAGTAATCGGCCCGGCATATCGAGGGTGTCCGGTTCAGGGGACCCCGAGCCCCCCGCCTAGCACGGCCTCGCTCAGGATACTGCTCGCATTTGGGTGCTCAGGGTCGGGGCCCTCCACTCCGGGACCCAAACCGTTTTGAGGGTCCCTCCGGGAGGACCCCGCCCTTCGCGAGACACCAACGCGAGCCATGCTTCGCTCGGGGAAGGGTCCTCCGGGACGACTCCCGCCCCCCCTCTTGTTAGGAGAAAGCCATCCCTGCGCTCGGCTCAATGTCCCTCGATGGGACCTCGCCCCTCTGGGCGCACCCGGCGCTGCATCCCTCGCTCGGTGAAGTGGCGGAGACGAAGAGATTTGAACTCTTGGACCCCTTGCGGGGTCACGCGCTCTCCAGGCGCGCCGGTTAGGCCGCTCCCGCACGTCTCCGTCGAGCAATATATCGGGCCGATTGGCCCTGCCTCCGCTCGTATACTCGCTCGCTGGTGGGGTACCGAAGCGGCCGAACGGGCTCGCCTCGAAAGCGAGTGAGGGTTCGCGCCCTCCGTGGGTTCAAATCCCACCCCCACCGCCGTTCGCTCGCGCCCGCGGGCGCCTGCAGCGCCGCGCCGCGGTTAGACCCGGCGCGGCCGGAAGAACTCCTGCAGGAGCCGGGTCGAGTCCTCGGCCAGCACCCCCGTCGTGATCTCCATCTGGTGGTTGAGACGGGGGTCCTGAGGGATGTTGTAGAGCGACAGAGCGGCGCCCGCTTTCGGATCAACGGCTCCGTAGACGAGCTTCGCGATGCGTGCCTGGACCGCCGCCCCGGCGCACATCGGGCAGGGTTCGAGGGTCACGTACAAGGTGGCACCGGACAGGCGCCACGTACCGAGCTTCTCGGCCGCCGCTTGAAGGGCCAGCATCTCGGCGTGGGCGGTGGGGTCTCCTCGAAGCTCGCGTTCGTTCTTGGCCGAGGCGACGACGTCTCCCGAGTGAACCAGCACCGCCCCTACTGGCACATCATCGTGTTGAAGTGCGGCCTCGGCTTCCCGGAGCGCCAGGCGCATGAAGGCCTCGTCGGACACCTCTAGCCGACGGACTGCCGTCTGGCCTTGATCTTGCGCCTAGCGTCCTCGTACTTGTCGCGAAGAAAATCGGAGAGGTCCTGGGCCCAGTCGTATTCGGTGGCGAGGACCGCCAGTCCGGCGATGGTCAGCAAGATCGACCAGGGGCCCGGCAGCGGAATGATCAACGTGGCAACGACGATCAGCGCAAGGCCGATGACCGTCACGAGTATGCGGCGGGTCTGCCCGAGCGCGCTACGCCTCTGCGGAGTCACCTCGACGTCCTCGTGGGGCTCGAAGCCCTCTTTGTCCGGGCCGGACAGAGCGCGCGACGGGCTGGGGGCCTGACGAGCGAAATGGCGGAGGAAGTCCGAGACCCGCCGGGCGACCCCGTGGCTTCGAGCGGGGATCTGCAGAATTGCATCTTGCTCGTCCGCCTCGACGCAAAGGACGGGGCCTCCCGAGGCATCCGGTTGGATCCCCCAGGAGCGCAGCTCCTCCCATCGGAACTCCTGATGGCCGTCTGCCGTCCGACCCTGCCAGCGCAACAAGAGTCGTCGGGCGGTGACATAAGCGAAGCCTTCCTTGCGGGTGTCCGAGTGGCGGACCCGCGCCCAGTGGAGGATCTCTTCGTCTTCCTCGAGGTAGGGCTGTGCCCGACCCAACGCGGTACGTTCCCGCTGGTCTTCGAACCTCTCGGTTAGTCCCATGATCATCGAACCCCTCTTGCGGGCCACTTCAACCGGGCCGCGTACGCCCGGAGGGATTCGAACCCCCGACCTTCCGGTCCGTAGCCGGACGCTCTAATCCACTGAGCTACGGGCGCAAACACACTCCAGACTAACCTGGGGCCTCCCGAAAGATTCCGGCGCACGGCGCCGTCTTGGAGCAGATGGCAAAGCGGAGGCGCAGGGATTTGAACCCTGGAAGGGGTTTTACACCCCTTAACGCATTAGCAGTGCGCTCCCTTCGGCCGCTCGGGCACGCCTCCGTCCCGAATGATACGCACCGTGATGGATGCAGTTACGTCGGCGCGCGTCCTGTGACCCATCGGGAGTGGGGCACAATTGCCCAGGCCGCGCGGCCCCCGCGACGACCGGCGAGCCGGAACGAGGTGTGATGAGGCGTTTCTTGATCATGTTGTTGGTGACCGGCCTGGTGGCGGGGGCCGCAAGCTCGCTCGCCCTGCCCTCGGGGCTGAGGGTGACCACGTACAAAGGCGGTCTTCAGTTCCCGGTAGACATGGCGTGGGTCAAGGGAACGAAGAGGATCTTCTTCACGGAGAAGAACACCGGCAGGGTCCGCATAATCGACGGAGGAAACCTCCGGTCAAAAGGATGCGCGAACCTCGACGTCAACTCGGATGGAGAACGCGGGCTGCTCGGCATCGTCCTGCATCCCGACTTCAAGAAGAACCACTGGCTCTACGTCTATTACACCAACCGGGCGCCATTAGAGAATCGCGTGACAAGGTTCACGGTGGCCGACGGACGCTGTCGCAACGCCCGCCACATCGTCAAGGGCATCAGCGCGGGATCGTCCGGCTATCACAACGGCGGACAGCTGGAATTCGTCGGAGGGAAACTGTTCATTTCGACGGGGGAGCGTCATGACCCCCACCTGGCGCAGCAGGTAAACAACCGGCTCGGGAAGATCCTTCGGTACAACGCGGACGGATCCATCCCGCTCACGAATCCATTCTCGAGGTCCGACGACCGAAACCCCGTGTGGAGCTACGGTCATCGGAACCCGTTCGGGCTGACGCACAAGCCCGGGACGAGCAAGCTCTACTCCACCGAGAACGGTCCCTCCTGCGACGACGAGTTGAACGTGATCAAGCCGGGACGCAACTACGGCTGGGGTGAGGGATACGACTGCGGCACGGCGGGCGTCGGACCGAATCCGAAAGCACCTCTTCGTCGCTGGAGCAACATCATCATCCCGACCGATCCCTGGTACTACAAGGGGCGCATCCGCCGTCTCTCGAACCGGCTCTACGTCGGCGACTACTCATCTGGACGACTCCACAAGTTCACGCTCAACCGCAAGGGTTCGCGCATTCGCAGGCACTCGATCGCCTTCAACGATCGCGACGGGATCCTCGACGTCTCGAAGGGACCGGGAGGGTGGCTCTATTACCTGACCAACCACTCGATCAGGCGAATACACGGATAGCTACAAGTAGTTCCCCTGCCCCGGGCTCGGCGACTCGGCTCCGGGGAGCTGGGGCCGGCGCACCTCCTCCAGCCTCTGACGCATCTCCATCTGCTGGGCGAACAACATCGCCTGGATGCCGTGGAAGAGACCTTCGAGCCAACCCACGAGCTGAGCGTGCGCTACGCGCAACTCGGCATCGCTGGGCGCCTCCTTGTCGAAAGGAAGCGTGAGCCGGGCTAGTTCCTCTCGGAGCTCGGGTGACAGGATCTCGCCGAGCTCTTTCACCGAGGTCTCGTAGATATCGCGCATCCTGATGCGGGAATCTTCATCCAGGCCCGCGTGGCGAACTTCGTCGAGGAGCGTCCGAGCCATCGAAGCGATGCGCATCACCTTGGCGGGGTGCTCGACCGCCTCTCCCTGCGCACCCGGGGTCTCTGCTGCTCCGTCACCGGACACGACCTCTTGCTGCGGGACGACGATCAACTCTTGTTCGGTTCCGGGCTGCTGGCTCATCAGGCTCTTCCTTCGGGTCGAGGGTGACTTCGTCCCATCCTTCCCGCCCCGCGTTGATTTATCCACAGAAGGCGAGGCCGGTCCGATGCACTCTTTACGATAGGGGTGTGCAGAGCAATGGGGTCCACATCGAGCGCGAGCCCGTACTTCGTGCGGACGAACTCAAACGGGGCCTGCTGCTCGAGTACGCGTCCTTGGCCTGGAACGCGGTCGAGACCTTCGTGGGGATTGCGGCGGGCGTCGCGGCCGGATCGGTAGCCCTGGTTGGATTCGGTCTGGACTCCGTCGTCGAAGCCTCGTCCGCGACGATCTTGATCTGGCGACTGAGGTCTGAGCAGAGCGGGCGGCGAACGGCCGAGGAGGTCGAGCGAAAAGCGGTCCGGGCGGTGGCCGCCGCCTTTTTCGCCCTTGCCGCGTACGTAGGGGGCCGGGCGATATACGACCTCGTCACCGGAGCCCGCCCCGAGGAAAGCACCGTGGGCATTGCGCTCGCCCTCGTGTCACTCGTCGTGATGCCCCTGCTGGCGTGGCGGAAACGAAAGGTCGCTCGCGAGCTCGACAGCCGCTCGCTTCAGGCTGACGCCCGACAGACCACCCTGTGCACCTATATCTCGGCGTTCCTACTGGCCGGCCTCGTAGCGAACTCTGTGGCCGGATGGTGGTGGGCAGACCCCCTGGCCGGCATCGCCATCGCACTGCTCGCCGCCCGGGAGGGCCGGGAGCTCTGGACCACCGAGGATTTCTGCTGCCACTGACCGGGTCTGCTACCGATGTCACAGCACGCTACTCGGAACCGATCCCGGTCTCCTCTAGACGCCGAGCCGCGGGTCCCGCAGCAGCCGAAGAATGCAAGCGCAGGTCCATCTGCAGATCTTTGAAATGCCCGCGTCGTGCAAGACGCTTCATCTGGTGACGCGCCAGCGCGTCCAGGAGTCTGGGGAAATGGCGCGCGAGAGAGATGCCGGCCGCGGTATGCCGCGAGGTTGCCACGTCTCGCGGGGGACGGCTCGAGTAACACGTGCGCACTATGGCACGCACGACCGTGTCCAGCGATTCCTCGGGCACGGCCCCCGCGAGTGAGAACCCCAGCCTCTCGCTACGTTGGTGGATGGGAGTGCGCACGTATCCCGGATAAACGGTGCTCACCTTGACTCGACCTCCGGCCTCGAGACGCAACACGTCCGAATACGCGGCGAGGCCTCTCTTGCTCGAGCAGTACGCAGCACAGAACGGCGCCGAGACAAACGCTAGCGCCGAAGCTACGTTGATCACGCGGCCGCGGGACTCGAGCAATGCGTCCAGGGCGGCAGCCGTCACCCGCCATGGGCCGAGCAGGTTCACGTCGATTGTCCGCAAGGCAAGCTCGTCCGGCATCCCACCTGCATCGGCCGGCCCGCCGATGCCCGCGTTATTGATCACGACGTCGATCCCGCCGAGCTCGTCGATGATCCCGCCCACGGTCTCCTCCACCGCTACGGGATCGCAAACGTCGCACGCACGCACCCCCTCTTCCGGTTGGAGATCGATCCCGCGCACGTCCTCGCCACGCCGCCTGAGCTCGGTCATCACCCCCTTACCGAAGCCGGACGACGCGCCCGTTACCAGCACCCTCATGCGGGCACCTGCTCGGCATCACCGAGGTCCGCTCCCGCCCTGCGGTGAGTGACCATGTAAGCGGCCGGATCGAACGTCCTGGTGGCTCGGCGGAACTTCCATGTGAAGTCGGGCCACAGGGTCGTGTTGTTGCCTTTGTCGTCCAGGTACCAGCTGGCGCACCCGCCCATCGTCCACACCGTGTTCTTCATCTTCTTCTGCAGATCGTTGTTGAAAGCTTCCGTGGACTCGGGTCGCACTTCGATCGTGGCGGCTCCGACCTTGCTCATATATCTCAGAGCCCGGACGACGTAATTGATCTGAGCCTCGATCATCACGAGAAGCGAGGTGTGGCCGATGCCGGTGTTTGGCCCGGTCATCATGAACATGTTTGGGAAGCCCGGAACAGTCGTTCCGTTGTAGGCACGCATCCCGTCCCGACGCCACGCATCGGCCAGCGAGACCCCGCCTCGGCCCACCAGACCCTCCATCACCGGGTTGTCCGTCACGCGGAAGCCCGTAGCGAGAACGATCGCATCGACCTCGTGCTGGGTTTCGTCGGTGGTCAACACACCGGATTCGTTGAAAGCGACGATCCGCTCGGTGACGAGCTCACAATTGTCGGCGTCCAGGGCCGGGTAGTAGTGATCGGACAACAGGATCCGCTTGCACCCCAGGGAGTACGAGGGTCTCAGCTTCCGTCGCAGCTCTGGATCTCTTACCTTGCTGCGTATGTGGGCCCGGGCCATCTTCTCCAGCGGTCGCAGAAACCTGCGGTTCTTGACCATTCCCAGAACCAACAGCTCGCGCGCTCCGTAGATCGCCTTGCGCACCGCCTTCTGCATCACTGGGAAGCGCCGATAGAGCTTGCGTTCTCGCTCGCTTATCGGTCGGTCCGTGTGAGGCATGACCCATGCAGGCGTCCTTTGGAAGACCGTAAGACGCTTCGCCTCGCGCTGGAGGTGAGGGATGATCTGGATCGCGGAAGCCCCCGTGCCCAGGACGGCGACTCTCTTCCCTTGGAAGCTCACCTCGTGATCCCATGCGGCGGAATGCACGACCGGTCCCGCGAAGTCGTCGAATCCCGGGATGTCCGGGATCGCCGGCTCGGCGAGCGCACCGTTTGCCGAGATGAGCACCTCGGCGGTCCAGGTGCCCCGGCTCGTCTCTACGGCCCACACCCCGGCGTCCTCGTCCCAGCGAGCGCTGGTGACCTCGTGACCGAAACGAACGTGAGGCATCACTCCGGCTTCGCGCGCGCACTCATCGAGGTAGGCGAAGATCTCCGGCTGTGTGGAGTAGGTCCGGCTCCACTCGGGGTTCGGGCGGAACGAGAACGAGTAGAGATGCGAGGGCACGTCACACTGGCAGCCCGGATAGGTGTTGTCCCGCCACGTCCCCCCCACGGCGTCGGCTCGCTCGAAGATGACGAAGTCATCGATGCGCGCCCGCTTGAGCCCGATCGCTACGCCGAGACCGGAGAAGCCGGTGCCGATGATGACTATTCGGACTCTGTTCTGCGGCTGCATCCTCCTCCGACCTCCCGTAACCATCCTTGCTGTTACAGTTTGTAACTGTTACCATTTGTAACATGCCTCAAACCCAGTCCGCAACCCGGCCTCAGGGAGACCCGGGGGCCGGAGTGCCCCGGGCGACACGGGGAGAGGAATGGAAGAGGGGCCGGCGGCGAGATCTGCTCGACGCGGCCAGCCGCGTGATCTGCCGGGCGGGGGCTTCGGCGTCGATGGACGACATCGCGAACGAGGCCGGTATCTCCCGCGTCATCCTCTATCGCTACTTCGGTGATAAGAGCGGCCTTTACGCCGCTGTGGCCGAGCACTACGTCGACGATCTCATGAACCACCTGGGGGCGGCCCTGCTCGGCTCGGGCGATACCGAATCCCGCCTGCGCCGGACGGTCGAGACCTACGTCCAGTTCATCGAGGACAACAAGCAGATGTATGACTTCCTCATCCACCGTCCGATCAAAGAGGGACCGATCTCCGAGGGCGACGTCGCCGGTTTCATGCGCAACGTCGCGGGTCAGATCGCGGAGGTGCTCGCTCAGGACATCTCGGACCTGGGATTCGACCCCGCTCCGGCCCAGGCGTGGGCGCACGGGGTCGTCGGGATGGTCCACGTTTCTAGCGATTGGTGGCTGCAGGGCGGGGACGTCTCGCGCGCTGAGTTCGTCGACTACCTAGTGGCCCTGCTCTCTCACGGATTCATCGGCCTCGCGGCAGATCCCGGAGTGGCCGAAGCTGCCGGTCTAAGACGTCTGGAGGCCTCTTCCTGACGGCTGCCCCGAGGCCCTAGAAGGAGCTTCCTCCGGCAAGGCCTCCGGCTCAGAAGCCCCCACTACGAGGTGTCTGAAGGTTCCCTTCCCGGCGCGCTTTGCCTCGTACATGAGGCCGTCGGCCAGGTCGACCATCTCGTCGACATCGGTGGGGACGACCAAGAAAGTCACGGCGCCGGCGCTCAGCCCGACCGGCCAATCGAACTCCCCCAGAGCCAATTGGACCCGTTGAACCAGGTCGCTCATCACGGTCTTGGCAGCTTTCACACCCGTGGC
>JALZBR010000110.1 GCA_030863485.1 Actinomycetota bacterium | reverse complement strand
GCGCCCTCCTGCTCGCCGTCTCTCCCCTCAGCGTGCACTTCGCGCAGGAAGCGCGGCCATACGCTCTCCTCGGCCTGTCGTCTATGGCTGCAGGCTACTGCCTCGTCAGGGGACTTACTTCACAGAGTTCACGCCCCTGGATCCTGTACGGCTTGGCCTTAATAGTCACCCTCTACCTGCACAACGTTGTTGGTGTCATCGTCATGGCAACGCACGTCGTTGTGCTGGTCACCCTTTTCCTCGCGAAACATGCTGATTATCTAAGTTCGAAGGCTCGAGTAGCGGCCGGACTGGCGATCGCAGGTTGGCTTCCATGGGTGCCGGTTTTCCTGGGACAGACGGCCAGAGGGGTCTCGTACTGGTTATCTACCCCGTCGCCAAGGGACGTCGTGAGCGTCTTGTCATCTTTCGTTGTCGAGGACTTACCGAATCGCCTAGCAGAGGTCGATCCGATTCCGGTTTCGACCATCCGGGCTGGACTTCTAATTGTCTCCCTAGCGATCGTATGCCTGGGCCTGTGGGGTCTGCGGCAACGGACCCGCGATCTTCTCGTGGCTATCGCTCTGCTCGCGGGTCCTGTCGTCCTCACGCTCGATGCGAGCCTACTCCAGCCGGTCTTCCTTACCCGTTCCCTCATCGCCCCCGCGGTCGTTTACCTCGTGTTGTTGTCAGTCGGCTTGGTGTGGCTCAGCCGACAGAAGTATGGCAAGCTCCTCACATCCCTCGCCCTCGTCGTTCTCCTGACTTGTAACCTCTCTGGCCTTGAGCAGCACTACGACGTTGGTGACGAGCAGGATGTGAAGGAGCGGTGGGACCTAGCTGCGAAGTATGTGGCCGAGAACCAACAGCCGGGCGATGCGCTTCTGTTTCAGGCCAACAGCTCCCAACTTCCCTTTGACTACTACTATTCTCGGCTGACGCGCACTCCGATTGCCGACTTCGGCGTGCCTTGTGCACTGAGCCGCTGCTATCGACATGAGCGAACGCCGACGGCTAGGGATCGGGAGCGGACAGGGCAACAGCTTGAGCGTTACCGCCGCGTCTGGCTTGTAAAGCGTTGGTGGGGTAACTGGGGGTTCCGTGTAGCGGATGCGGTTGGAGACCAACGAGCCCAACACTTTGAGTTTGAGCGTGAGAAGAGCTTCGACGGGGTGGTCGTCCAATTGTTCAACGTCGCTGAGCCCTAGGTTTCTCGCCGTCTTACGTCCGGGGGTGGTGAGGCGGGGGATCGCAGGTGGAGGGTTCGCCACGGAGACCAAGCCTGTCTACGATGACTCAACGTGGGGATGAGCAATTGTCGGTAGGTCAGGGGTACTGCTGTACCGCTTCACCTGACGCGTTCGCGTAACAAGTGCGCCTTGGATGTATCGAAGCAAGGAAATATAGGGTGAGAATGAGAGCCCTGATGAGGAGGCCGAATAGCAAGGATAGTCTCGGATGAAGGCATCATCCTTTTTCCCTGTACTTGCCCACCTCCTCCTCCTTTTCTCCTACATCCTCCCCGGACTCGTCTCGGTCACGAGTGATGCTCCGACGTCCGTTCCCGTGCCCACTCAGCACTAGGGCATCCTTAAGTAGCGTTACAACGACTCGCCCTGCGCCACCAGGATCGACATTTGAAGGGAGGCCCGAAATGGAAAACCACGAAGAGTTCGAAGGCCTCCCCTGCCTGCGAGGCCACAAGTAGGCGCTGGCGGGGCTATCCGTCTGAAACTCGGTTAAGCGAGGAACTCTCGTAGTTCGGCGACAAGCTGCTGGAAGAAAAGCTAGGACGGAACGACCTAAGCCCCTGCGGCTCTGGCCTCCGCTTGCGTTGCTGCATAAAAGGGGGTCATTTTTGACGGCAGCCCGCGGAACGCTTATTTCATAGGGTGGACGGTCGGGGTGGCAGACGATGCGTCGGATGCCACCCCTTCTCCCCTAAGGTTCTTAGGTTTGGTGGGAAGTTACGTCGAACCTTCGTCAACATCTGGGCAAGCCCGGCACGTGCTCGGAAACATCGTCAGTTCCAGACATCCGAGCGTACGAGACGGAGTGGAGCCGAGGGGATTCGAACCCCTGACCTCGCATTCAAAGACATCGTGACCGCCGGCAGCGCACGCTCGACGGTCTGGATTTGACCTACGCGTGAAATCAGGCTCTCGGAATTTCTAGTGGTTTCTGACGGATTCGCGCCGTCTTGCGCACTTCTTGCCGATTCGGATCCAACTAGAAGGGACGAGCAGGGGTCGATTCATGTAGAGAGAGGAGAGATTGCCATCTACCCCTAAGCGCTGTGGCGGCGTAGGGCACTGGTCGCTTCTGCAGGATGTGCTGCCGACCCCTCTAAGTTTCCGTAGCGCGCAGCAGGCGCAGAAGAAGTCTTCTGCGCCTGCTGGGTCCTTGCTAAAGGAAGTTCTTAGGCTGGGTCGGGATCAGGCGCCACCACGATTGGAAATTCAACGAACACGCATCCCGGCGAGCCCGGTACGA
>JALZBR010000041.1 GCA_030863485.1 Actinomycetota bacterium | reverse complement strand
GGCTCTCCCTCTCTTGCCTCGTCCAAGCTACGGCGGACACGCGTAATCCCCTCCTGATAGCGCCCCTCGAGCACGTCGCCGTATCCGCTGAGCGTCTGAACGAACAGACGAGTCGGCTTGCTCTGAGCGTCCGCCCCAGGCGCGAGGGCATGCAGATGTCTCAGGAGCCGCTCCTCGTCGTGCTGGTCGAGCGCGAGCAGGGCGGACCACGCCATCGTGCTCACCTGGGTGAAGGGATGGCCGATCTGCTCCGCGAGCCCGAGCGCGGCCTCGAGCGGGCGCCTCGCTTCGGCATCGCGCCCCAGGAACCACAGCGTGTAGGCGAGACGCATGCCGCAGAACACCTCGGGGTCTTGCCCGTAACGCAGCAGGTGATCGCCGCGGTGCTCGGGACGGCAGCGCTCGACCGCGGCCTCGAACTGCGCTCTCGCCACCTCCAGGCGCCCCTGCCAGAAGGCTGCCACCCCCAGAACGTACGTGCTTTCCACCCACAGGACGTCGTCGCCCTCGCGCTCGGCACGGGCGCGCAGTTGCTCTCCGAAGGGCCGCGCGGCGTCGAAGTCACCGCGGGCGAGCGTTGCCAGCGCAAGCGATCGCACCAGCGGGGCCTCCGGCTCCACGCCCAGCGCTGCTAGCAGGCGGAGCGCGCGCTCATGCACGTGGGTCACCCGCTCGGATAGGTAGCCCTCGACCGCGCCCAGCGGCGCGGGCAGCGCGGTGAGGACTCTAAGCTCCAGCGCGGCCCGATCGGTGCTCGGCGGCAGGTCGCGAACGAGTTCGAGCGCCCGCTCGAGAAACTGCACGGCCTTGGCGCTCGCGTGCAGCCGCTGCGCCGCTTCGGCCGCCCTCCTGTACCACGCGGTCGCTTCGCGGGGCGCGCCCGCCCGGTCGTAGTGCGCCGCGATCTCGCCGCTGGCCATGTCGGGATTTCCCGCGTGTGTGCGTTCAAGGGCGTGCGCGACGCGAAGGTGGTAGTGGCGCGCCAGCGCGGGGCTCAGCGCACGGTAAGCGGCCTCGCGGATCTTGCCGTGGCTGAAGTCGTACGCGGTCGGGCCGTGCGCCCGTACGAGACCTCGGCGCCACAGTTCGTCGAGGCCCCGGACCAAGGCACCGTCGTCCGCGCCGCTGGCGTCCGCCAGCACCACCGTCGTGAACTCGCGCCCGATCGTCGCGGCGATGCCGACAAGCTCCGCGGCCGGGTCGGACAGCAGCGCCAGGCGAGAGGCGACCACTGCCTGCACTCGCGAGCCGAGTCTCGGCCCTAGCGCAGGCGTGGTCTCGGCGTCGGCATGCAGCGCCTCGATGACGAACAGCGGGTTGCCCTCGCTCTCGGCGTAGAGCTGCTCGTTCTCCGCGTCGGCCAAGGGGCGCCCGGCCATCCGTTCGGCGAGCAGGCCGGTCTCCTCACGCCCGAGCCGTTCAAGCTCGATCTCCGAGATGCGCTCGAGCGCTTGGAGCGCGGCGACGAGGTCGTTTATCGGGTGACGCGAATCGATCTCCTCGCGCCGTGCGGTCGCCGCGACCAGAAGACGCGCCTCGGGTTCAGCACGCAGCAGGTAGTGCACGAACTGCAGGGTCTCGACATCGCTCCACTGCAAATCGTCGGCGACGAGCAGCACCGGGGTCCTGGCGGCGACGATCGCTCGTGCCATAGCGCGGAACAGCCGTTGGCGCTGCTCGCTCTCGCGAAGTGGTTCGGGGGCTCGGAGGTCCGGCACCTTCGCCAGGAGCTCAGGGAGCACGCGCGCCAGTTCTGTCAACTGTGGCGGCTCGAGGAGATCGAGGCGCCCCGCGATCGCATCTGACCGCAGCCAGGTGGCCACGAGGCCATACGCCATCGCGCCCTCGGCGGGGTAGGCACGCGCCTCCGCCGTCACCGCGCCCTTGTGCGCGCACCACGACCGCAACTCCTCCATGAGCCGGGTCTTGCCGATCCCCGGCTCGCCCGTCACGAGCACCAGTTGCGCGCTACCACGCACTGCCCTGGCCCAAACTGCCGCTAACCTCGCACGCTCGCTCGCACGACCCACCAGCGGCGGCCTAACGGGGGAGGTGGGCCCGTGCTCCTGGGCCCTTGGTTCTGGCGAGATCGGGAGCAGGGCCTCGTAGGCCTCCCGAGTCGCCGCTGAGGGCTCGACATCCAGCTCACGCTGCAATGTGGCCTGGCACACGTGATAAATGCGTAGCGCTCGCGCTCGGTCACCCGAGGCGTCGTAGAGGCGCATCAACAAGCGATAGGTCTGCTCGCGTAATGGATCACGCCGGAGAAGCTGCTCCGCGTACCGGTTTGCCTCGGGCCAGCGCCTCTGCTCTTCGAGCTGCCGCACGAGGCGCTCGAGGACGTCGATGTGGAGATGCGCCAGGCGCTCGCGCTCTTCGAGCAGCCAGTCCTCGTAGCTTCCCTCGAGGAGATCGCCCGTGTACGTCTCGACCGCCTCCTCCAGTCGGCCTTCCGCGACCGCTTCCTCGAAGACGGCGACATCGAGCCATACAGGAGCGTCTGTGCGCCACTGGAGCGTCCGCGGCCGCACTTCTATGAACCGGTCGGCGTCGGGAAGCGCACGGCGCAGCTTGTGCAGCACGTGGCGCAGGTTGGTCCGGGCCTGGGACTCACTCGAGTCCGGCCAGAGCAGGAAGGCAAGGCGCTCGCGCGGTTGGGGCGCGCCCGGATGGAGGAGCAGGTACGCGAGCAGCGACTCGGCGCGCGCCGAATCAAGCGGCGGCACGGGCGCGTCGCCGAGGCGCAGGTCCAAGCCGCCGAACAGGCGGACGTGTAGCGTTGGCGCCCGCATGTCTGGCGACGAGGCCTTGCCCGTTCCGGACCTCATCGCTCTGCCAGCTTACTGGGACAGATGAGGCCCCCCGGCTGCCACGGCGGCAGTAAGCGCAGGTGTGGGCGGAGCGTCGACTCCACGAGCCCGGGCGAGATGCGCTCAGGTTTGTGGTGGGCCGGTCGTCGGGGGAAGGTCCAAACCGTAGGTTCAAACCGTCCGCGCTGTTTTCGTGCCCCGGGTCACGCCCCATCAGGACCGCACCCGTTTCCTCGATGATGGACTTCACGTACTCGCTCCGACGGAGCGCCCCCAGGTCAGGATAGAGATCGGCCTCGAGCGCCTCGGGGACCCGCTCCCATCCTCACCGGCGACGAAGCCGTCGAGCGACATCGTCATCCCCGCGATCACCTTGCCCATGCACTCCTCCTGCCGATCGAGCCCTGACCTCCTCTTTCAAGACCCTCGCGCTCAAGCAAACTCATCGGTCGCATGAGCCCCGGACTCCTCCGCTTCCGGTCCGGGAACGCCTCACGAGCCGCGGTAGGGTGTCCCGACTCCTTCCAGGAGGTTTGGCATGGAGTGGATACCGGCTCTCGGGGTCGCTCTGGGGGCCATCCTCATACTTCCCTGTCTCGTTTATCTCTCGACGCGGAGTCGCGACCTAGTCGACGTCGAGGTCTCCGAAACACAGGTGACCGTTAGGCCAAAGGGGCTCAACAAACTGTGGGCGTTCCGCAAGGCTCTCTTCATTCCGCTCTCATCAATCCGAAGCGCGAGAGTCGTGTCCGGCAGGCGTCACCTGCCGACGGGCTGGCGATTTCCCGGCACGGCGATCCCAGGGGTGATCTTCGCGGGCACGTATGTCAAGTCCGGAGAGAGATCCTTTTACGCCGTGAGAGACGGACGCGACATACTCCTTCTGGAACTCGAAGGCCACACCTACAGACGCATCGCGGTTCAAACCAAGGATCCATTCACGGTCGCGAACCGCGTCACTGCGCTCCTTCCATCGGGCTCCTCCTAACCAGAAGGAATGCCCTTTACGCCGAGCTCCTCGAGGGCGGCCGGAAGGACGGCAAGGGGCTCTCGTCCCCGAACTGTCGCGTACGTGGGGATGATCATTCACCGCGCCCTGCGAGACGCGCAGAGGTGGGGGCGTGTTGCCCGCAACGTCGCCGACCTTGCCGATCACCCGAAGCCGACGGGTGTCGAGATGCGCGTATGGACGGCTCACCAGCTACGGACCTTTCTCTCACAGGTGGAGGGTGAGAGGCTCTACGCGTGCTATCTGATGGCGCCCACGACGGGCATGCGCCGGTGGGAACTCTTGGGGCTGCGTTGGCAGGACGTCGACCTCGATGCCGGCCGCCTCCAAATCGGACAGACGCTTGTGGTAACTGCCTCCGGACTCCACCTCTCGGAACCAAAGACCATAGCGGTCACGACGCCCGATCTCGCTCGATCGCCGCTGTTCGCTCCTGGCCTCGGGGCGGAAGGCGCAGGTAAAGCGCTTAAGCGGAGGCGGACGGGAATCGAACCCGCCAGCCGGGGATCGCCCGGCTCACCGGTTTTGAAGACCGGGAGGGACACCAGCCCCCATTCGCCTCCTCGATTCCAGAGTAGCCGGTAAAGAAAGGTGCCCTGCGTGCCGAGACAACTAGCTGGAAAGGTGGCAGAATAAGGATGCTGTTCCTGTCGGGAGGGAACGGGCGCGGCGCCGGGGGCGGAAAGCCCGTGTTGGGGCGATCCAACAAGGGTATAAGGCTTTCCGCTATAAATAGGCCAGGGTGGCAGGAGGACAGGTGTGGGGCGACGCGTGGACGAGGTAGCCGGCCTCCACGACCTCGACGACCAAGAGCTGGTCCTTCGAGGCCGAGCGGGTGACGAACGCGCGCTAGAAGAGCTGCTCGAGCGCTACCGCCACTTCGCACGCTCCAAGGCTCGCTTCTACTTCTTATCTGGCTCGGACAAAGAGGACGTCGTCCAGGAAGGGATGATCGGCCTCTACAAAGCGATCCGAGACTTCGACCCCGAGCAGGCGACGCCCTTCCGAGTCTTCGCCGAGCTCTGCATATCCCGCCAGATCCTCACCGCAATCAAGACTGCCAACCGCCACAAGCACCAGCCTCTGAACTCTTCGGTATCGCTCGACGCGCCCAGTGGAAACGAAGAGGACGCGCTCTCGATCGCGGACAGGCTGGTCGCGCCGGCCCTCTACGACCCCGCCGAGCTCGTGATATCCGCGGAAGAAGTCGAGGCGATCCAGCAGTCCATGCGCAAGACCCTGACCGCGCTCGAAGGACAAGTACTGAAGCTCTACATCGACGGCAAGTCGTACGAAGAGATAGCCGACGCGCTCGGCAACCACGTGAAGTCGATCGACAATGCCCTTCAACGCATCAAGCGCAAGCTGCAGCGTTACGTTACGACGAGGAATTCCCTGGCGAGCAGCTAGCCGAGCGAGGCGGCCGAAGTGTTCCTGAGGTCGCCTGCGAAGAGACTGCCCTCGAATTCGAGCAACCAGCGCTTGCGCTCGAGTCCCGCGGAGTAACCGACAAGCGACCCAGACGTCCCGATGACTCGATGGCAGGGAACGACGATCGCCACGGGGTTGCGGGCAACGGCCACGCCCACGGCGCGCGGAGAAGTCCTCGCCTGACGGGCGAGCCCACCGTAGGTGATCAGCTCCCCGAAGGGGACGGCTCTTAGAAACACGAGCACGCGGCGCGCGAACTCACTTGCATAGACAAGGTCCAGCGGGAGCGTGAACGAACGGCGGTCCCCTCGGAAATACGCTTCGAGCTCGGCCACAAAGGGCCGCATCGTGACGGGGCTGAAAGAAGCTCGCTGGCCCAGCCGGCTCTCCAATCGCTCGAGCTCGGCTTGTTCGAACGAAACGAGGCAAAGCCCAGACGACGTGGCCGCGAGGAGGAGGTCGCCGAGCGGCGAGGGCTGACGGTAAAGGGCCGGTCGCTTCACGCGAGTAGCCTAATCCTGATGGATCGCTCGGAGCTGACCATTCACGACGAGGAGATCGAGCTGCGCGACCCGGTGCTCGTGGCGGCCTTTCGCGGGTGGAACGACGCCGGAGAGGCCGCGTCGCTGGCGGCCCAGCACCTCACCGCCAAGTGGTCGGGCAAGAAGCTCGCTTCCATCGAGCCCGAGGAGTACTACGACTTTCAGGCGGTACGGCCGTACGTCCGACTGGAGGACGGCGTCACGCGCCGCATCTCCTGGCCGTCCAACGAGTTCTGGGCGGCGCGCCCGGCAAACGCCTCCCACGACGTCATCATGCTCGTCGGCACGGAACCAAACCTTCGCTGGAAGAGGTTTTCGCGCCTCATAGTCGAGCTCGCCCGCGCCTACGACGTAAGCCTCGTGATCACCCTGGGTGCTCTGCTCGCGGACGTGCCGCACTCGCGCCCCGTGCAGATCACCGGAACGGCCATGAATCAAAACCTCATTCAGAGGCTGCGGCT
>JALZBR010000090.1 GCA_030863485.1 Actinomycetota bacterium | reverse complement strand
GCTGAGTGAGGCGCTCACGCCCAAGGACCCGAACGACGACCGAGACGTCATCTTCGAGATCCGCGCCGGGGCAGGTGGAGACGAGGCCGGTCTGTTCGCAGCGGAGCTCTTCCGCATGTATCAGCGCTACGCCGAGAACCACAAGCTCAAGACGGAAGTCCTCGCCCTGAACGAGACGGGCGTCGGCGGGATCAAGGACGTCACTTTCTCCGTCAAGGGCAAAGGTGCTTACGCCCGGCTCAAGTACGAGGCAGGAGTCCACCGCGTGCAGCGCGTCCCGGTCACGGAATCCAGCGGTCGCATCCACACCTCGGCCGCAGCAGTGAACGTGTTGCCCGAGGCAGAAGAGGTCGATGTCGAGATCAACCCTGCCGACTTGCGAATTGACGTCTATCGCTCCAGCGGGCCCGGGGGGCAGTCGGTCAACACCACCGATTCGGCCGTGCGGATCAAGCATCTTCCCAGCGGGGTCGAGGTCGCTTGCCAAGACGAGAAGTCGCAGCTGCAGAATCGCATAAAGGCCATGCGCATCCTGAGGGCTCGTTTGTTGCAGGTGCAACAGGAGGAGCAGCAACAGGCCATGGCCGATGAGCGACGCTCGCAGGTGCGCACGGCCGACAGGTCGGAGCGGATCCGCACCTACAACTTCCACGAGAACCGAGTCACCGACCATCGCATCGGCTACACGGTCCACCGGTTGATGGAGATCCTCGAGGGAGACCTCGACGACCTGATCGACAACCTGGCCAAGAACATGCAGGAACGGGCCCGCAACGAGTCCGCCGCCTAACTCGTGATGACGACCGCGGCGACCGTCTTGGAACGGGTCAAGGGCGTCCTGCGCGAAGCGGGATTGGCGAGCGTCGATGCAGAAGCCCGGCGGCTGGTCGAGGCGGCAACCGGCCGATCGACCGCCGAGCTTCTTCTGCAACCCGAGGTGGACGATTCGGTGGAGGCAGCTGCGGTCTCTCTCGCTCGACGCCGCGCCGCGGGCGAGCCTCTCCAGTACGTAACGGGGGTGGCGGGTTTCCGCCGTCTCGACCTCGCCGTGGGGCCGGGCGTGTTCGTACCGCGGCCGGAGACCGAGCTCGTAGTCGAGAAGGGATTGGAGCGCTTGCCGCAGGGGGGAACGGTGGTGGATGTCGGAACCGGGTCGGGAGCAATCGCCCTTTCGATCGCCGACGAGCGACCCGACGCCCGGGTCTTCGCCACAGAACGCTTCTCCGACGCCGTCGAGTGGGTGCGGCGCAACCGGGACTCGACCGGCAAGCACATAGAGATCATCGAAGGGGATGTGTTCGACGGACTTCCCGAAGATCTCCGCGGGCAGTTCGACGTCGTCATCTCCAACCCGCCTTACGTCGCAAATGCGGAGCGCTCGACTCTGCCCCCCGACGTGGTGGAGCAAGAGCCTCACGGTGCTTTGTTCGGCGGTGACGCCGGCATGGACATCATCGAGCGACTCGCAAGCGAATCGCTCGACTGGCTTCGTCCCCAGGGATGGCTGGTCCTGGAGATCGGAGCGGGCCAGGGCCCCAAAGTCCACTCACTGCTCGACGGCCTCGGATACGAAGAGGTCAAGATCGGGGTTGACTACGCCAACTGGCCGCGCGTTGCCGAAGCCAGGCGCCCCTAGCGTCTCAGCGAGGCCTGCGGGCAATCACTGAGCTCGAGCGATCGCCCGAGCCAGCTCCTTCTTGCTCATCTTCGAGCGGCCTTCGATTCCGAGATCCTTCGCCCGCTCGTAGAGCTCCTTCTTGCTGTTGCCCTCGACGTCTACTCCGCCAAAGGTCTCGCCCTTGCCCTCACGCTTCTCCTTCGTGGATCTCTTCGAGCGGGGATCGGAGGGGCCGGGTTCGTCCTTGGGTTCCCAGTGGTCGCCTACCTTCTCGAAATTGTTCTTGAGCGACGCAAAAGCCGTTCGGTGAGCACGTTCGCCTTCGCCGTATTGCTCGGCGGCGCTGTCGTGCGTCTTGGCGAACTGGCGCTGTGCCTTCTTCGGGGAACGCTTCAGCGTGTCGGGGAGCTCCTCCGGCTTCGGCTTCCCGCTCGGCGTTGTCTTGGGCATGAACCGGCTCCTTTCTCGTCGAACGCACCTAGGTTCCTTCCCCGATGAGACGGATGTAGCCACTTTCTTGGGAGTTGCCGGGCATCATGTGGCCATGACCGATCTTCAGAGCGCCGTCCAGGCCCTTCAGGACGGGGAGGTGGTGGTCGTACCGACCGACACCGTCTATGGACTCGCCTGTCTCCCCGCGCGCCCCGACGCCGTGGCGAAGATCTTCGAGCTGAAGGGTCGCTCTCAGACAAAGGCCCTTCCCGTCCTCGGCGCGTCGCTTTCCGATCTGACCGACGTGGCCCAATTCGACCTCGTGGCCCGCTCTCTCGCCGAGGAGTTCTGGCCTGGTCCCTTGACCCTGGTCCTCTCCCGCGCTTCCGCCTTCGACCACGACCTCGGTGGAAGCGACCCAAAGACGGTCGCCGTTCGCATTCCCGAGAGCAAGATCACCGCGGAGCTAATGACGCTGGTGGGGCCCCTAGCGGTGACGAGTGCGAACCTTTCCGGCGAGGATCCCGTCGCGGGCGTCGAACAGGCCCGGGCCCTATTCGGCGATCGGGTCTCCTCCTACCTGGACGAGGGCACCTGCGACTCGTCCCCCTCGACGGTCGTCTCGTTGCTCGAGGGGTTGCGCGTCCTACGAGCCGGGGCGATCTCGGAAGAACGCCTTCGTCAGGCCGTCACTCCATAGAGGCTCGAGTATTTGTCGTCGAGATAGGCGAGCAGGGGCTGCGCGCTGAGGGGACCGCCGGTCACTCGTTCGGCAAGCTCCTTGGCCGGGTACCGGTAGGCCTCCTCGTGGATGTTCGTGCGCAGCCAGTCCAGGAGTCTCGAGGTGTCGCCGCTGCGGAAGTCATCCGAGAGGTCCCCGAGGTCCTCGATTGCTTTGTCGTAGAAGGCGGCCGCATAGATAGTGCCCAGGCTGTAGGTCGGGAAGTAGCCGAGCGCTCCCATCGACCAGTGCATGTCCTGCAAGACCCCGTCGGCAACCGTCTCGGACCTGACCCCGATCGTCTTCTCGGAGGCATCGTCCCAGGCGTCGGGAAGATCCGAGACTGAGAGCTCGTCGCGGAACATCGCCAGCTCGAGCTCGAAGCGCATGGCAACGTGGAGGTTGTAGGTGAGCTCGTCCGCCGTCACGCGGATCAGCGTCCGGCGGGGATGGTTGACCCCCCGGTAGAAATCGGCCGGCGAGATCATGCCCAGCTCGTCGGGCCAGTGCTCCTTGAGATGCGGAAGCAAAAAGGCGGTATATGCCTCGCTGCGACCGACCTGGTTCTCCCACATACGCGACTGAGACTCGTGCAGGCCCAGCGAGGGGGCGCGACCCACCGGCCAGTCGAGGAGGTGGGACGGGATGCCCTGCTCGTAGAGGGCGTGACCCGTCTCGTGCACCGCGGCGTAGACCGAAGAAAGCAGCGCGTCGGCCTCCGTTCGGGTCGTCTGTCGCACGTCGCCCGCGCCGACCGTCATCGTGAAGGGATGGGGCGACAGGTCTAGCCGACCCTGCGCCATGTCGAAGCCGAGCTGTTCGACTAGCCAGTTGCAGAACGTGACCTGCCGGTCGGTGTCATAGGTCTCGAAGAGCCAATCGGGAGGATCGCCTGCAGCGTCGAGGACCTTGTCGATGATCGGCATGAGCCCGGCTCGAAGATCGTCGAACAGCTTCACGACGTCGGCTGCCGTCATGCCGGGCTCGAACTCGTCGAGCAGAGCGTCGTAGCGCTCATCCGTCCATCCCAAAGCGTCGGCCTGCTGCCGCTTGAGGTCGAGCAGTCTCGCGAGGTGCGGTTCGAGGATGCTGAAGTCGTTTGCGGGACGGGCCTCCGTCCAGGCCTGGTAGGCGGTGCCCTGGGCTTCGGCTATCGCACGAACGAGATCCTCGGGCACCTTCGTTGCTTTCTCGTGATCCCTCTTGAGGATGCGAACGCTCGCCTGCTGTTCCTGATCGAGGGAGTCGTCGTCTGCCAGCTCGGCGAGCAGCTCCCCGAGGGCCGGATCCGTCAACCGGTCGTGGGCGATTGCCTCGAGGGTTGCGTTCGCGCGGGCCCGCCCGGGAGCGCCGCCTGCCGGCATCATGACCGCCTGGTCCCAGCTCATCAGCGCGAGTGCAGATCCGATGTCCTGGAGCTCCCGCAGCTTTGGTTCGAGTCTTTCCCACGCTTTCGCCATCGAACCGACGGTACCTCGCGCGGCGCCGGCCCGGCTTCGGGGTGGTGGCGTATCGCTTCGTGGGAGAGTCAACGCATGCGCGTTCACTTCGTATGCACCGGCAATATCTGTCGCTCGCCTATGGCCGAGCTGTTGTTGCGTTCTGCGCTCGACGAGCGGGGATGCTCCGACATCGAAGTCTCCTCCTCCGGGACCTGGGCGACCGACGGTCTGGCCGCTACGAGGTCGGCCGCCGAGACGATGGCGGCCCTGGGGCTCGACCTGACCTCGCACCGGGCGCGCGCGCTCGAGCCGGCGTTCGTGGACGAGGCCGATCTCGTGGTCGTCATGACCAGCGTTCACGAGCGCGAAGTCCTCGAGGTCGCGCCCGAGGCCGCCTCGAGGCTGGTGTTGTTGAAGGAGCTCGTTCCGATGAGAGCTGCGGCGGGCGACGTCGACGGATCCGCCGAGGCGAGATTCAGTCGCCTGATGGCCTCCCCCCGGCCCGAACGCCGACGCGCTCTCGACGTCGACGACCCAATGGGGCTCCCCATCACGGCCTACGAGCGCTGCGCAAAGGAGCTCCAGGCCGGCGTTCGTGCTCTCGCAGACGTGTTGTGCTCAGGGTCGGGCGATCTCCGCATGGGGCCCGAGGGGCGCCATTAGGATGCGGGAGTGAAGATCGCAATCGGCGCAGACCACGCCGGCTACCCCCTCAAAGTCGAGGTGACGAAGCACCTCGCCGACCTCGGGCACGAGGTCGTCGACTTCGGCACCGATTCCGAGGAATCGGTCGACTACCCACCCATCTGCGCGGCGGTGGGGCGCTCGGTGGTCCGAGGCGAAGCCGACTTCGGGATCGTTCTCGGCGGAAGCGGGCAGGGCGAGCAGATAGCCGCGAACAAGGTCCACGGTGTACGGGCGGCCCTGTGCCAGGACGAGTTCACGGCGCGCCTGGCTCGAGAGCACAACGATGCGAACGTGCTCTCGTTGGGCGGGCGGATCCTGGCCCCCGCCTTTGCGCTGACGATCGTGGACACCTTCTTGAATGCCTCGTTCGAGGGCGATCGGCACGAGCGACGAGTGGGTCAGATAAAAGACATCGAAAGGGAGGAGTGCGGGGGCTCATGAGCAATCCGGGTTGGTCCGATTGGGCCGCAGTCGAGAAGGTCGATCCCGAGACGGCCGAGGCGATCCTCGACGAGGTTCGTCGAGAGAACACCAAGATCGAACTCATTGCGTCTGAAAACTTCTCTTCTCCGGCCGTGCTCGCCGCGCTCGGAACGCCGCTTACGAATAAGTACGCGGAGGGGTACCCGGGCCGAAGGTATTACGGCGGTTGCGAGCACGTCGACGTCGTCGAGAACCTTGCCATCGCCCGGGCGAAGGAGCTGTTCGACGCGGAGCACGTCAACGTCCAGCCCCATGCGGGGGCTCAGGCAAACCTCGCCGCGTTCTTTGCGTTCCTGGAGCCCGGCGACACGTTCATGGGTATGGAGCTTGCCCACGGAGGCCATCTCACCCACGGATCGCACGTGAACTTCACGGGAAAGCTTTTCAACGTCGTTTCTTACGGCGTGCGGCAAGAGGACGAGTTGATCGACCTCGACGAGGTGCGCGACATAGCGAAGCGTGAGCGGCCCAAGCTGATCGTGGCGGGAGCAACCGCGTACTCGCGCATATGGGACTTCGGTGCCTTCCGGGAGATAGCGGACGAGATCGGCG
Organism: Actinomycetota bacterium; assembly: GCA_030863485.1. The sequence goes on along the minus strand of JALZBR010000090.1, from coordinate 2,988 downwards.
CAGTATTCGTCGTGGATGCGGCTCATTTCATCGGCTTGGTGGCCGGCGGCGCGCATCCGAACCCGGTCGAGCACGCGGATGTGGTGACCTGCACGACGCACAAGACCTTGCGGGGGCCGCGGGGAGCAATGATCATGTGCCAGGAAGAGCACGCCAAGGCGATCGACAAGAGCGTGTTCCCGGGGTGGCAAGGCGGACCGATGATGCACTCGATCGCCGCCAAGGCGGTTGCCTTCGCCGAAGCCGCAGGTGACGAGTTCCGGTCCTACGCGCACCAGGTCGTGGCGAATGCCCGGTCGATGGCACAGACGCTGAGCGAAGAGGGCCTGCGAATCGTTTCCGGCGGGACCGACAACCACTTGATGCTCGTTGACCTGCGACCGGTTGGATTGACCGGCAAGGAGGCCGAAGCACGTCTCGACGCCGTAGGCATAACCGTGAACAAGAACGCCATCCCGTACGACCCGGAGAAGCCTTTCGTCGCGTCGGGCATCCGCATCGGAACGCCGGCGATGACGACCTGCGGGATGAAGGAGCAGGAGGTCTCGGAGGTCGCCCGCTTGATGGCCCGGGTCCTCAAGGACGACTCGGAGAGCGTCAAGGCCGAGGTGGGCGGAGCCGTGAAGGCGCTGACCTCGCGCTTCCGCCCGTATCCAGACGCCGCCTGACCCTGGGATGGCCTTGAGGAATGGATCCCTTCTGGCGAGAGCACGGAAAACTAATCCTGGTGTCCGAGCAGCCTTCGGGTATATAGCTTTAGGTCTATGACCCCGTATTTCCTCGTGGGCTTGATCGCCCTCTTCGTGACCTTTTCGGCCACGCCCTTGGTGCGATTGTTCGCGCTCCGGACCGGTGTGATCGACGCGCCCAACGACCGCAAAGTGCATGCACGGGCTACACCCACCCTGGGCGGCATGGCAATCTTCCTCGGGCTGGCGGTGGCCGGTGGGGTGGCGGCGATCATGCCCGAGTTCCGCACCGTCTTCACTCAGAGCTCCGAGCTGTTGGGGATCGGCGCGGGGGCCGTGGTGATCTTTGCTCTCGGCGTCGTCGACGACCTTCGTCCCCTCCCGGCCCCCGTGAAGCTGGCCGGGCAGGTCTTTGCTTCGGGGATCGTGTTCCTGTCCGGAGTGAAGATGGAGTTCTTCCTCTTGCCCGACGGGGGAGCGCTGTCACTCAGCGAGGACGTCTCGGTGCTGGTGACGGTCTTCTGGCTGGTAGCGATGATCAACGCCGTCAACCTCATCGACGGGCTCGACGGCCTTGCTGCTGGGATCTGTGCGATCGCCGCCTCGTCCTTCTTCGTCTACACGTTCCAGCTGGCCGTTTCGCAGGGTCTTGGGGCGACCCCCTCGGCCCCCCTCGTGGCAATCATGGTCGTCGGAGTGACGTTGGGCTTCCTGCGCTACAACTTCCACCCCGCGAGCATCTTCATGGGCGACTCCGGCTCGATGCTGCTGGGTCTGGTCCTGGGCTCGGCGACGGTTGTCGGGATCGGTCAGACGCAGCTCCCCGAGTCGGCCTCTGAGGTGATCCTGGCCTACGTGCCGTTGCTCGTCCCCGCCCTCGTCGTTGCTCTTCCTCTGATAGACGGATTGTTGGCAGTGGTGCGAAGGGCGCGGCGGAGAGTCAGCATCTTCAATGCGGACAAGGAGCACCTGCACCACCGACTGATGGACCTCGGCCACGGTCATCGCCAGGCCGTCATCGTCATGTACATGTGGTCGGCGCTCGGCGCGGGGGCGGCTCTGGCCTTTACCTTCCTCGAGAGGTCGAACCTGGTCTTCGCCCTGCCGATCGCGGTGGCGGCGATAGTCCTGTACACGCTCTTCCCGGTCCTGACGAAAGCCTTCCAAGACCGCACCGGCAACTAACCCCCCCACCGGCGTCGCGGCCCGAGCTCTTCGTGTGCAGAAAACGCGTCTGTGGCGCGTTATTGGCTCACGAATAGAGCGGTTCGCTCCTCGATCGCCCGTCTAACTTGGCCGGCAACCCATGAAGGCCGCCGGGTCACGTCGAACCAGCTGAAGTAAAGGATGGTCCAGCCCTCGGCAGCAAGACGGTTGTGCCTGGCCAGATCACATTCCCAGGAACGACGTCCGAGATGGAATCGCCATCCGAGCACCTCGATGGCCAGGTGGAGATTTGGGTAGGCGAAATCGAGCCGGCTCTCGGTCGCACCCGCGAGCACGCGTACTTGCGAGGCAGGTGGGGGCAAGTCGAACCGGCTGATGACAGCTCTCAAGAACTCTCGTTCCAGCTCGCTTTCCGTGGGCGCGCGGCCGGGCTGCCGAGAATCCAAGAGCCGCTTCAGGGGGGCCGTTCCTCGCCGGGTTTGGCCGTGTTCCGCAAGTCTTCTTTCGAGGTAGTCGACCGAGGTGAGACCCCGGAGCAGTGCGTTGTCCAGAGCGGACTCGAGGCGAGGCAGCGAGACGAGAAGCGCGATGTCGCAGAGGGTTCGGGTAGCGGTGGTTATGGGGAGGCCACGCGCGGACATCACGTCCCGGCGGTCCAAGGGCGGCCCCCGGTGAACCGTTACGCCGGGCCACCGGAGGCACCGGCCGCAGGTGATCTCGACGATGTCCTCGTCGAATCCCTCTAGCCCTAACCATCGGGCCGCCGCTCTATGAGATACGGCAGCGCCCACCCCCGCTCCAACCGTCGCGCCGGTCAGGCGTGACTCCCAGGAATCTGGAGCGCCTCCCACGAGGAAGACACCGGGGTACATCCGAGCCCATCTCCCCGACTTCGTCAGGCGCTGGATGACCCTTTCGGAAAGGCCGGCCTTGGAGGCCTGATCTCGCGTGATGATCCCCCGCTGACGTGACGCGAGCTCATTGCAGAGGGTCTCCGGGTCCTTCGTGTGCAAAAACCGCCTCCTAGGGTCGCTTTTCGCACATCAGACCGTCGAACGCGGACGGGTGGGGTGGTGCGCGACACTCGGGGAGTGCGTGGTGGCTCAAAACGAGTTTTTGGGGGGTCAAAAGT
>JALZBR010000013.1 GCA_030863485.1 Actinomycetota bacterium | reverse complement strand
ACGCATACGTAAAATGAGCCTGTAAGGTAGTGTGCGGAGAGGGATCAGCGGGAGGAGCGGGCCCCCGACGCTTACCGGTTGTCGCTCCGTTACTGCCGCCTTCTGCTGGTCGGCGCTTAGCAATCAGTCATGCGCAGATACGATAATCGGCAAGCCACCACTACACTTGAATAGTGTCGGCAGCTTAAAAGCATATATTTTGGATTGACTTCTTTCCCTCCTTTGCTTACTTCTCTACTTCCTTCGGCGGAATCTCATAGCCGGCCCAGACCAAAGGGTTTCTTTGCCGTCCGGCTCCAGGTGGGGAGTAGCTCGATGGGAAGGTGCGCCACACGCTTCTGCGTCCTGAAACGAGACGAAGACGCAGGCGAAACGCTTGCCGGTGCACTCGTCTTTGATCGACGTAAGGTACGCGCGGCCTTGCTCCTTGGTTTTCATCACCAAGAAGTAGATCGGGTGCGGTTGCTGGGCGGCTCTCTTCACAGCCTTAAGCCTCGCTCTCTTGTCCTGCTTCGAAAGCCTCGCCGACTAGGGCACATAGCGGACTCTCAGTCCCAAACCGAAGCGTCATGAAGCTGAGCTCCTTCAAACGGAGGGGGCAGCCCGGCGGCGATGTACTTGCTGATCTCTAGCTGCTACGCAGCCCAGCTTTGTTGCCTGTCCCTCTTGGCAGATGGCCCCGCCAAACCACACGTGGGGGAGTAGTACTGGAAGTGCCCATCACAGTAGCGAAAATAGGTCTCATTATGGTTGCACATGAATCGTCTTCACCAACCTCTCTTTGTACAGCAACTCTGCTCTTCATTGTTTCGCAATTCGGTTAGCACTTGGTAAGCCCTAGTAAAGAAAGTGGTAGATATCTCGCAGCAACACTAGGTCGGCACAACGCCAGCCTTGGTCTGTTCCAAGCCGTCGTAGGAGTCGTGACCGGCTCCTGCCGATCAATAGCCTGACGAAGAACATGCGGGCCTCTGCAGAGCCGCTCAGGTTAACCTCCACGACGAGCATCGACGAAGTGTTACTCACGAATAATACTTAGACAGAAATCGCAGTCCGAAGTGCTCGGGAACTTCGATCAGGTGGATCAGGTCAACATGATCAGGTGGATCAGGTCAACATAATCAGCAGATAGCCTGCCAACCTGGTCCTCTCCGAGAGGTTGAAACCGATCATTCCGAAGAAAACGATTGTTCCCTACCACCTGAGAAGCTTCGTGTTTGCTGGTGTCCAGCCAGGGCGACGGCGGCGGCAATGTGCGAGAGGTGGGTCAATCCTTGAGGAAAGTTCCCTAGCATCTCGCCGTTTTTCGTGTCGTACTCCTCCGAGAAGAGGCCGAGGTCATTGCTAGTAGTCAGAGTCTGATCGAACACCGCCTGTGCTTCATCTACCCGGCCCTGATGGGCGAGGCACTCGACGAGCCAGAACGAGCAGGCCAGGAAGGCGCCTTCCTGAACGTCGCTGCGATACCGCTTGAGCAAGCCGTCATCGTTGAGTTCCTCACGGATCGCGTCTGTCGTGCGGATCATGCGCTCGTCAAGGTAGTCTATAAACTCTACTTTTGGCAAAAGCAGAAGCGCCGCGTCGAGCTCCTCGCTCCCGAAAGTCTGGGTGAACACGCCGCGCTCTCTGTCGTAGCCCTTGCTCTCGATGGCCTCACGGATCTCATCGCGCGTCTTCTTCCAGCGCCCGAACGGCGCTTTGCGCATGGATTCCTCGGCTAGCTGCAGGCCCCGGTTGAGCGCGGCCCAGCACATGACTTTGGAGAGCACGAAGTGCTGGGGTTCGCCGCGGAGCTCCCACAGCCCGTGGTCGGGCTCCTCCCAAAGCTCCGCAGCATTGTCGACCAGCTCCAAAAGGAAGCGCCAGTAGTCGTCATCGGGCGAGTTGCCCCGTCTATGCCAGCCCCAGGCCAGCTCCAGGAGCTCCCCGTATACGTCCAGCTGCAGCTGGCCGGCGGCGGCGTTGCCGACGCGCACGGGCTTTGCTCCCCGGTAGCCCTCCAGGTTGTCTAGGGTCTCTTCCGTCAAGCGCCGTTCACCCCTCACACCGTACATGATCTGAAGCTTCTTGGTGCTGCCGGCCGCGCTACGCTCTACAAAGCGTCGAAACCTGTCGGCCTCGCCTTCATAGCCGACCTCGGCCAAGGAGCGCACGCTGAAGAAGGAGTCGCGAACCCAGCTGTATCGGTAGTCCCAGTTCATGTCGCCGCCGGGAACCTCGGGCAGGGACGTCGTGGCGGCGGCCGCGACGGCTCCGGTCAGGTCGTTCATGAGCCCTTTGATGGCGGTGGCGGAGCGGAGGACCCCGGGTTTGTGAGGGCCTTCGAAGTTGGTACGCGAAGACCAGCTACGCCACCACTCGATCGTCTCCTCCAGGTGGCGGTCCAGCTCTTGGGTGCCTGGCACTTCGTGCGGATCCTCGTCTAGCTCCTCTGGGGGCATGGACACTATAGATAGCCGCACCCGCTCCCCTGCGTGCACGCTTAGAGAGGCTTCGAGACCACGATTGTCCGCCAGCTCGATCTCGGCATCGGTAGAGATCAAAAGCCCGTCGTCTCCACCGATGGCGCTGTAGAGCTTGACCCCTTCCTGGCGCAGCCAGGGCTCTATCTCTCCGTAGTCGAAGCGGGGCACTATCTTCAGATCCAGCTCCACGTGTCCGCGAACGCCTTCTACGATGCGTAGCAGCTGGCGGTACGGGAACTCCTCCCTGCTCCTCGGAAGGGTGAAGCAGTCGTAGAGGTGCGCCTCCCCTCCCCCAGCTCGAAAAATCGTCTTCAAAACGAGGGTATTCTCTACGTATTCGCGGGCCGAGGTCCCGGCTCCCTCCCTCGGGAATATGGAGCAGTAGCCACCCTTCTCCCAGTCGAGCAGCCGGCCGAAGCAGCTCCCAGCGTCGATGCGCTTTATGCAGCACCAGTCTATGGAAC